>NZ_JBWKZH010000026.1:0-74060 GCF_059424305.1 Hydrogenophaga sp. GW456-12-10-14-TSB4
GGCCGGGGGGCCGACGCAGCGAAGTAAAGGAGGAGACCCGGCGAAGCCGGGTCGGGGGACATGAGCGGAGTCGGCCCCCCGGCCCGAACCGCAGGGAGTCGCCGGAGGAAAACCCCAGCCCGACACAGTGTTCATAATCGTCCTCCCAAGGCCAGACACCCAGATGCAGCACTCCCCCCACCCCTCCGAACATTCCCCGCGTGACAGCGAGGGCAAGGCATGAAGGCCGGCGCCAACGCCGCCGCGCGCGCACGGCGTGCGGTCCAGACCCTGCCGGACGTGACCATCTCCGAAGACAGCGAAGTGCGCTTCCTGCACCTGGGCACCGAATGGATCCAGGGCTCGATGCTGCTGGAGTCGCCGTTCGACATCGAACTCGACTACGTCCAGCGCATGATGGCCTGGCTGCTGTTCGTCGATCCGGACTCGGTGCCCAAACGCCGCGCACTGCAACTGGGCCTGGGCTCCGCCGCGCTCACCAAGTTCTGCTTCAAGAAACTGCGCATGGACACCACCGCCATCGAGATCAATCCCCAGGTGGTCGCGGTGTGTCGGCAATGGTTCAAACTGCCCGCTGACGGGCCGCGCCTGCGCGTGCTGCTCGCCGACGCCGGTGAAGAGATTCGCCGCGCCGACCACACCGGCGCCTACGACGCACTGCAGGTGGACCTCTACGACCACGAAGCCGCCGCGCCCGTGCTCGACAGCCCCGACTTCTACGCCGACTGCCGCACGGTGCTCACCGACGAAGGCTGCCTCACCGTCAACCTCTTCGGCCGCGACGCCAGCTACGAACGCTCGCTGCAGAGCATCTGCGCCGCCTTCGGGTCCGACGCGGTCTGGGCCTTCAAGCCCACGCGCGAAGGCAACACCGTGGTGCTGGCCCAACGCACCGCCGAGCGGCCCACCCGCATGGCCCTGCTGGCGCGCGCGGAAGCGGTGCAGGCCCGCTGGGGTTTACCCGCTGTGAAGTGGCTGCGCCTGTTCAAACCGGTATCCTGATCGACGCATGATGAAGACCTCGACGACGCCACCGCCGCAGATCACCTTCGATGGCCCGCTGGACTGGCGCCGCCTCGTGGGCTGGCTGCGCGAGGACGGCGTGATCTCCGCCGAGGAGGCCGAGCGCACCACCACGCGCTGCGCATCGGCGCACAGCTCGCAGCACCCGCTGCAGCGCCTGGCGGTGGTGGGCATGTCGCGCGCGGCCGACCAGCACGTGCTCGACGTGGAGATGCTCGCGCAATGGCTGGCCAAACGCAGCGGCCTGGAGTACATGCGCATCGACCCGCTCAAGGTCGACGTGGGCAAGGTGGCCGACGTGATGAGCGCCGCCTACGCCGAGCGCCACAAGGTGCTGCCGGTGCTGGTGAGCCCGACCGAGGTCGTGGTGGCCACGGCCGAACCCTTCATCCGCGACTGGGTGCCCGAAGTGGAACGCCAGACGCGGCGCAGCGTGCGGCTGGTGCTCGCCAGCCCGCAATCCATCAAGAGCTTCACCGGCGAGTTCTTCGCGCTGGCCAAGTCGGTGCGCGCGGCCAGCAAGAGCGGCGCGCCGGGCGGCTTCGGCAGCTTCGAGCAGCTGGTGGAGCTGGGCAAGGCCAACAAGCAGCTCGACGCCAACGACCAGGGCGTGGTGCAGGTGGTGGACTGGCTCTGGCAATACGCCTTCGACCAGCGCGCCAGCGACATCCACCTCGAACCCCGGCGCGAGCAGGGCGTGATCCGCTTTCGCATCGACGGCGTGCTGCACCCCGTGTACCAGATGCCCATCGGCGTGATGAATGCCATGACCGCGCGCATCAAGCTGCTGGGCCGCATGGACGTGGTCGAGCGGCGCCGCCCGCAGGACGGCCGCATCAAGACCCTGCGCCCCGGCGTGGGCGGTGCGCGCGGCGACGAGGTGGAGATGCGCCTGTCCACCCTGCCCACCGCCTTCGGCGAAAAGCTGGTCATGCGCATCTTCGACCCCGAGTCCACCGTGAAGGACCTGAGCGCCCTGGGCTTCGCCGCACATGATGCACAGCGCTGGGAAGGCCTCACGCGGCACCCGCACGGCATCGTGCTGGTGACCGGCCCCACCGGCTCGGGCAAGACCACCACGCTGTACGCCACGCTCAAGCGCCTGGCCACGGAAGAGGTGAACGTGAGCACGGTGGAAGACCCGATCGAGATGATCGAGCCGGCCTTCAACCAGACGCAGGTGCTGCCGCACCTGGATCTCGACTTCGCGCAGGGCCTGCGCTCGCTGATGCGGCAGGACCCGGACATCATCATGGTCGGCGAGGTGCGCGACCTGGCCACCGCCGAGATGGCGGTGCAGGCCGCACTCACCGGCCACCTGGTGTTCACCACGCTGCACACCAACGACGCCCCATCGGCCATCATGCGGCTGATGGAGCTGGGCATACCGCCCTACCTCATCAACGCCACCGTGCTGGGCGTGCTCGCCCAGCGACTGGTGCGCACGCTGTGCCCGGCCTGCCGCAAGCCGCAGGACGCGGACGAGACCACCGCCTCGCGGGCGGCCCTGGCCGAGCTGGTGAAGCCCTGGCAGGTCAGCGGCAGCTACCGGCCCTACCAAGCGGTGGGCTGCGTGGACTGCCGCATGACCGGCTTCCGGGGCCGCATGGGCCTGTACGAACTGCTCACCGTCACCGAAGCCTTCAAGGACAAGGTCAGCCGCGAGCCGGTGCTCGACGCCCTGCGCCGGCAGGCTGTGCAGGACGGCATGCGCCCGCTGCGCCTGGCGGGGGCGGCGCGCGTGGCCGAAGGCCTGACCACCATGGACGAGGTGCTGGCCTGCACGCCCCCCGTGCAGTGAGCGGCCCGCGCGGTCACGGCGACCCATGATCAAGAACCTGCAGGACTTTCTGGCCGGCTTGCTGTTCCTGGCCCTGGGCGTGGGCTTCGGCTGGGCGGCCACGCGCCATCCGCTGGGCTCGGCGGCCGACATGGGCTCAGGCTACGTGCCGCTGCTGCTCGGCTTGATGCTCAGCCTGCTGGGCCTGCTCATCCTGTTCAAGGCACTCACCTTCGAGGCCGTGGGCCGCGGGCGTGTGCGCCACTGGGGCTGGGGCCCCTTGCTGCGCGTGCTCGGCGGCCTGTTCTGGCTGGCTTTCTGCAGCGGGCCCGGGCAGTGGCCCTGGGTCGGCGCCTGGTTCGAGGGCTGGCCCACGCTGGGCCTGGCCGCGGGCGTGTCGGGCCTGGTGCTGGCGGTCGTGCCAGGTGAGCCCGGCGGCGCCGGCGGCCGCGCGTGGTGGTGGGCCATCGCGCTGGCGGCGGCGGTGTGTGCCCTGTGGATCGGCCCCCTGGGGCTGGATCTGCCGTTGTGGCCCACGCGCGCCTTGCGCTGAACCCGACGACGAGGGCACACGGGCATGGAATTCTCCTGGTGGGATGCGCTGGCGCAAGGCCTGGCCGCCGTGTGGGGCTGGCAGGCACTGGGCCTGATCGCGCTGGGTGTGCTGGTGGGCAGCGTGTTCGGCGCGCTGCCGGGCCTGGGGCCGGTGGCCGCCATCGCGCTGCTGCTGCCGGCCACGCTGGGCCTGCCTTCGCTGCCCGCGCTGCTGGTGCTGGCGGGCGTCTACTACGGCGCGCAGTACGGTGGCTCGCTGCCGGCCATCGTGCTCGACCAACCCGGCGAGGCCTCGTCGGTGATGACCAGCCACGACGGGCATCCCATGGCCTTGCAGGGCCGCGCCGGTGTGGCGCTTTCCATGGCGACCCTCAGCTCGTTCGCCGCCGGCTGCCTGGCCGTGGCCGTGGTGGTGTTGCTCGCGCCGGCGGTGGTGTCCCTGGGCCTGCAGTTCGGCTCGCCCGAGCGTTTCCTGCTGCTGGTGGTCGGGCTGGTGGGTGCCACGGTGCTGGCATCGGGTTCCTTCCTCAAGGCCCTGGCCATGACGGTGCTGGGCCTGCTGCTGGGTCTGACGGGCTGGGACGGCCACACCGGCTCCGCCCGCTTCGTGCCCGAGGCGCTGGAGCCCTGGATGGGGCGCCACCACGGCCTGACCGACGGCGTGGGGTTCATCGCGCTGGCGCTGGGCTTCTTCGTGGTCGCACCAGTGGCGGCCGAACTGGCGGGGCTCTCTGCCCTCGCACCCGGCGCACCGGCGCGCGAAGCCGCCCCAGGTACCCCGGTCGTTTCGGGCATGGCCACGCGGCCCACGCGCCAGGAACTCAAGGACGCGCTGCCGGCCCTGCTGCGCGGCACCGGCCTGGGGGCCGTGCTCGGCGTGGTGCCGGGCGGCGGTGCGCTGCTGTCTTCGCTGGCGGCCTACCGGCTGGAGGCCGTGGTCTCGCGCCATCGCACGCCCCCGCTGGGCCAGGGCAACCTGCGCGGCGTGGCCGCGCCCGAGGCCGCCAACAACGCGGGCGCACAGACCGCCTACCTGCCCATGCTGGCGCTGGGCCTGCCGCCCAACACGGTGATGGCCCTGCTGCTGGGCGCGCTGGGCCTGCACGCGATCCAGCCGGGCCCGTCGGTCATGGGCACGCAGCCCACACTGTTCTGGGGCCTGCTCGTGTCCATGTGGGTGGGCAACCTGTTCCTGCTGCTGCTCAACCTGCCGCTGGCGCGCTGGTGGGCGCCCGCGCTGCTGGCGGTGCTGCGCCTGCCGCGCCGCGCGCTGCTGACGGCCCTGCTGGTGGCCGCCGGCCTGGGCGCGCTCGCGCTCGGGCCGCATGGCTGGGGGGTGTGGCTGGTCATGGCCCTGGGCCTGCTGGGCTTCGTGCTGCAGCGCCTGGGTTGCGAGGGCGTGGCGCTGTTGCTGGGCTTCGTGCTCGCGCCGGGGCTGGAAGAGCATCTGCGCCGCGCGCTGCAGCTCTCGCGCGGCAACTGGTTCGTGTTCATCGAGCGGCCGGTCTCTGCCTTGCTGCTGATGGCGGCCGTGCTGTTGCTGCTGGTCGTGGTGCTGCAGCCGCGCCGGCGTGCGGTGGACTGAGGGGCCGAAGCGTTGTCTCCTGAGCAGGAACCCAGCGCAGCGGCTCGATCATTGCCGTTTGAACTGTCTCCAGAAGCTGCGCGCGCCCATAGTGCTTGGGAAGTCTGCGCTTCCATCCCAGCTGACTTCCTCTTCAAAGAAGTTCGCAACTGCCTCAAGTTGGGCTGTTGAGTAAGCATTGAACAGGGCGGTCTTGCGCTCCACCATCTCGCCTTGTGCGATGTGCGTTAGCACGGACACTAGATTGCCGCCCAACATTGCTGCATATTCGGTCTCAGCATTTGGTTTTGATCGCGCCTCAGTAGCGATACGCATAAACGCCGGCAAGAAGTACTGAAACGCGTCAGCCGTCAACAGGTATATCGAAGAGGCCCAATCTCCTGGATAGTCTTTGTAGCTATCCCGTGTTACGTCATGAAGGCTTCTTCCAGAATAGAACTCGTCGGCCCGGTCATACTCCCAACCATCGCCAGCCCTTTGCGGATCGATGGGTCGATGGGTGTATGGTCGTGAATCAAACAAGTCGCTGCTCATGGTATGCGGCTGAGTACTGTTTCGCAGTTAGCTATGCCTTCCCATTCCCGTAGGGCTTGATCGCGGTGATTCTTATCCCCGCCAGCGAAGCATATCTTGTTGACCTTGTCGCGGGCTACGCCGCAAGCCCGGAACTTTTCAATTGAGTTGACAATTTGAATTCGAGTCATGTTGCCAGTACAACGCCTCGGTTGGCTGCAGGCGCGATCTACTTCACGTTGTAAATCCCGATGTTTGTTCGGGTCGCAATTTCCCGGCGGAGGCACACACGACTTGGGACTGACCAGGAGCCCTGCTTGATCGTAGGTCGGAGCGGCCGCCGTTGAAGAGGTCTGTGTCTGCCCCGATAGAAGGATGCCCGTCTGCAGAAACCAGTGCGTGGCTGTGAGCGAAGGCGCCATGCCGGGGCTGGCGCCACCTTCGGGCGCCACGCGGGCAGTGTTCTGCCTTTGCGCTTCGCCCACCGCCATGATGCCGAGCACCACGCCCATCGGCACGAGCACGAGCGCCGGGTTGGCGTGGGCGCTGGGCAGCAGCATCTGCGACACGCGGTCTTCCTGCTCCACCAGCCATCGAGCCACGCGGTGCATGAGGCGCTGCGGGTCCAGGCCTTCGGTCTCGTTGCTGGCGATGCGCTCCAGCAGGCCCGAGCTGTCTCGAATCTCGATGAGCTTCTGGGCTGCGTTGTAGCTGTAGCGCACCCAGCGCCCATCGCTGAAGCGGATCTCGTTGATGAGGTTGCGCGCGTCGTAGGCGTAGGTCACGTTGCCTTTGGGCGTGTAGGCCGCGGTCATCTAATCCGAAGAAGGTTTTTTGAATTGATGCCAAAAAAGTTTTAATGCGCGTGTTGCATCATTTTCATCGCCAAAATCCTGGTAGTAGCGATCATTGACTTCCTCAAGGTACTCGGTGATAAATGCGAGTTCATCTGGAGTAAATGTTTTTAGGATCGATAGCAAGCGGTTGTTAAGCGCGCCGGAAGCCATTTCCAGAAAATCGCTAACCACCGTGGCTGTTAGCGTTGGCGTTTCTCCCTGTTCATAGTCTTCAAGAGCAGTTTTCATGAATGCAGGCAGAAAAAATACATAGGCTTCATCATTCAAGAGGCAGGGGGCTATTGACCAATCATTTCGATATTCTTGAGATAGTGTTTGGTAGTTGACATCCTCAGCACGCCTGCCCCGAAAGAACCGTTCCGCCTCGTCGCCTTCCCAGTTGTCACCTATTCTGAATTGCTGCGCTGCAGGCCGATCCATCGGATAGTTGCCGCGCTTAAAGATTTCATAGTTCATGGGAGTTTCGCCAGTATGGATTCACAGTTTGCAATGGCTTTCCAAGCTTTGATGGTTTCATTGCGATGATCGGTGTCACCCCCGGAAAAGCACTTCTTGTTTAACTTGTCACGTGCAGCACCACATGCACGACCATTTTCTATTCTCCCGAGCAATTCACCGCGCGACATTCCAATACGGCACGCTCTAGGTGCTACCTTGCACGATTGATCGACTTGATCTTGTAGCTGCCGGTGTTCACGTGGATCACAATTCCCCGGCGGAGGCACACACGACTTGGGACTGACCAGGAGCCCTGCTTGATCGTAAGTGGGCGCAGGCGCCGTTGAAGAGGTCTGTGTCTGCCCCGATAGAAGGATGCCCGTCTGCAGCAACCAGTGCGTGGCCGTGAGCGAAGGCGCCATGCCGGGGCTGGCGCCCCCTTCGGGCGCCACGCGGGCAGTGTTCTGCCTTTGCGCTTCGCCCACCGCCATGATGCCGAGCACCACGCCCATCGGCACGAGCACGAGCGCCGGGTTGGCGTGGGCGCTGGGCAGCAGCATCTGCGTCACCCGGTCTTCCTGCTCCACCAGCCATCGAGCCACGCGGTGCATGAGGCGCTGCGGGTCCAGGCCTTCGGTCTCGTTGCTGGCGATGCGCTCCAGCAGGCCCGAGCTGTCTCGAATCTCGATGAGCTTCTGGGCTGCGTTGTAGCTGTAGCGCACCCAGCGCCCATCGCTGAAGCGGATCTCGTTGATGAGGTTGCGCGCGTCGTAGGCGTAGGTCACGTTGCCTTTGGGCGTGTAGGCCGCGGTCATCTGGCCTCGGCTGTTGGCGGCAAACGTGGCCTGGGCCCCATTGCTGGCGCTGATGCGGGTGAGTCGGCCCTGCGCGTCGTTGGTGAGCGTGGCGCTCTGGTTGCCCGCCGTCACATCGGTGATCGAGGTCAGATCGCCGGTGGTGTTGTAGGCCAGGTTCCAGCGCTGGGTCTGCGCGCCATTGGTGAGCTCGGTGATGCTGGTGGTGAGGTTGTTGGTGTCGTAGCCGTACTGGGTGGTGGAGAGGGGGCCGCTCAGGGTGGCGTTGAAGCCGGTGGCGCCGGTGGCATCCGTCGTGGCGCTGGTGCTGACGGCGGTGATACCGCTGGCGCTGTAGGTGTACGCGGTGTTGAGCAGGGGCTCGGTGATGCGCGTGGGCAGGTTCCAGGTGGTGTGCCATTGGGTGGTGGTCACCGCGGTGGCGTTGCTCAGGGCCGGCCGGGCGAGCGCAGCCGAGAAGCTGGGTGGGAACGTGGCGCGCTGGGTTTCCTGGCCCAGGGTGTTGTAGGTGTAGAAGACGACCGAGCCGTCATGGGCCAGCTCACGGGTCTTGAGGCCGGCGGCGTTGTACTGGGTGGCCTGCACGGTGGCGCTGCAAGTGGGGCAGGGGGCGGACACGCCTGCCGGGCGCAGCATCTGGTTCAGGCTCACGAAGCTGTGGGTGCGCGAGGTGGGGGTGCCGGCGCTGAAGTTGGTGACCTGGGTCTGGGGCTGGCCTGTGGCGCTCGTGCTGTAGTTGAACTGCAGGCGGTCCACACCGCCAGCGCGCTGGGTTTCTGCCGCGCGGCCTTGTGCGTCGTAGGTGTAGGTGCTGATGCGTTGGCCGGTTTCGTCGGTGAGGCCGGTGAGCGAGTTCGGGAAGCGGCGGTCTTCGTAGTGGTAGCGGCGAACATTGCCGTCGGGCCAGGTGGTGGTGAGCAGGTTGCCCAGGCCGTCGTAGCCGTAGGTGGTCACGTCGCCGCCCGGGGCCGTCATGGTGGTGAGCTGGCCTGCCGTGTTGTAGTTGAACGTGAGCCGACGGCCGGAACGGTTGGTGACGGAGGCCAGTTGCGACAGGCTGTTGTACTGAAGGTTGGTGGCCCCTCCATGGCGTGGCACGTGTGCCAGCAGCTTGCCCGTGGCATCGAAGTGCCAGGTGCTGTCGTCGTCCGCTCGTTTGTAGCTTGCCGCGGTGGCCGAGGTGATCAGGGTATCGGCGCCACTGGTGGCCTTCCAGCCTGCGGGGGATTGATTCCAGATGAAAGCGCGAACGCTGCCGTCGCCGAAAAGAATGGCGGCCGTGCGCGAGGCGCTGCCTGGATCGCCATACATCTTGAGCGACGTGGCGTAGTTGTGCGACCAGGTAGCGCCTTTGCCTGCAGGCGCGGCCTGGGTGGCCGCACCCAGGATGCGGTTGCTCCGGAAGCTGCGCACGAAGCTCAGCGCCTGCGTGCCGGCGCCCTTGTAGTCGCTCTGGGACTGGACGATTTCACCGCTGGCAGGCACCACGAAGTAGCCTTCAGGGTTGTCGCCGGGTGTCGCGCCGGCGGTGCAGGACTCGGGTTCCGGTGGGGTGGCGGCGATCGTGCAACCATTCTGAGTGGCATTCTCGACATGGGGCGCTGTGCAGGTGCAGAGCGACCCATTCTGCGTGGCGCCGAGGGGGCAGCCATAGATGGGTTTTACCGGGGCGTAGTTGGCCTGTGAAAAGTGATGAATGGTGCCAATGTGGGTCCCACTTTGCATGCCCAGCACCATGCAGGCGATGTAGATGGTGTTTTCATTGATCACTTCGCCTGAGTGGTAGCTGGTGCCGCGTGGGGCGTTGGCGACGTAGTGGGCGAACTCTGCATCACAGGCCGCTTTCCGGGTGGGGAAGACGCCCAGATATTTCTCATCCATGTACCAGCCGCTGCACGGTGCTTTGGTGCAGGCCCCTGCGTTCTGCTGTGTGATGGGAAAAGCGGCTTGCGCCGTGTGAGGGAAGCCCAGCAGCAAGGCAACGAACAACGCAAAAACAAAAAGCCATGGCATCCGAATGCGGCGGCTGGGGTGCCCTGCTGGCGTGGATACGGTCATCCTCGAATCCTCCTGTGATGCGTCGCTACAAGTTGTTTTTGAGCGCGACGGCGCTCCAGCGAACGGTCTGACTGGGCAGACACGAACGAAGTGCATGCATGTGGGTTTGAGTTCGCTTGCCGGCGCCCTGAAATGCGCGTTCCAGGGTTTGCCCCGAGACGCTGGCGTTGGGCCTGCCGCTGCCTGCCATCGCCAAAGACGAAGCCCCGTGCGCCACGGGCCCTTCGCACCGCCCGGATAATCGGCCGGATGCCCGCCGCGCCTTCCGCTCCCTCTCACTCACCCCATTTCGCCACCGGCCTGCTGCTCGCCAGCGCGGGCTCCATTGCGTTCAGCGGCAAGGCCATCATCGTCAAGCTGGCCTATCGCCATGGGGTCGATGCGGTCACGCTGATCATGTACCGCATGCTGTTCGCGCTGCCGCTGTTCCTGGCGCTGGCGTGGTGGGCCAGCCACCGGCCCGGCGGGGAGAAGCCGGCGCCGCTCACGCGGCGCGACTGGCTGGGCGTGTTCGGCCTGGGCTTCACCGGTTATTACCTCGCGAGCTTTCTGGACTTCTGGGGCCTGCAGTACATCAGCGCGAGCCTGGAGCGCCTGATCCTCTACCTCAACCCCACGCTGGTGTTGCTGCTGGGCTGGGTGATCTACAAGCGGCGCGTCACCGGCCTGCAGGCCATCGCCATGGTGGTGAGCTATGCCGGCGTGGTGCTGGTGTTCGGCCATGAAGCCGGCTTCCAGGGCCCCAATGCCTTGCTGGGCACGGTGCTGGTGTTCGCCAGCGCCGTGAGCTACGCGATCTACCTCGTGTACAGCGGTGAGCTCGTCAAGCGGCTGGGCTCCATGCGCCTGGTGGGCCTGGCCACCAGCGTGGCCTGCGTGCTGTGCCTGCTGCAGTTCGTGCTGCTGCGGCCCATGAGCGCGGCGGCCGTGGCGCCGGAGGTGATCTGGCTCTCGCTGCTCAACGCCACGCTGTGCACCTTCGCGCCGGTCGTGATGGTGATGATGGCGATCGAGCGCATCGGCGCCGGCCTGGCCGCGCAGACCGGGATGATCGGCCCCATGTCCACCATCGTGATGGGCGTGCTGATCCTGGACGAACCTTTCAACCGCTGGATCGTCGCGGGCACGGTGCTCGTGCTCGGCGGCGTGTTTCTGGTGACGCGCTTCGGTTCGTCATCAAAAAAATAACTTCTTTCTGGAGATTCACATGGATTTGGGCATCAAGGGCAAATGGGCGCTGGTGTGTGGCGCGAGCAAGGGCCTGGGGCTGGGCTGCGCGCAGGCGCTTGCGGCCGAGGGCGTCAACGTGGTGTTGGTGGCGCGCGGCGCGGCCGACCTCGACGCGGCGGTGGGCGCGCTGCGCGCTGCGGCGCCCGGCGTGAGCGTGCTGGGCGTGGCGGCCGACATCACCACGCCCGATGGCCGCGCGGCCGCGCTGTCGGTGGCGGGCGGGCCGGGCAAGGCCTTCGACATTCTGGTCAACAACGCGGGCGGCCCGCCGCCGGGCGATTTCCGCTCGTGGGAGCGCGACGACTGGATCCAGGCGCTGGACGCCAACATGCTCACGCCGATCGAGCTCATCAAGGCCGTGGTGGACGGCATGGCGCAACGCGGCTTCGGCCGCATCGTCAACATCACCTCGGGCGCGGTGAAGGCACCCATCGGTATCCTGGGCCTGTCCAACGGCGCGCGCAGCGGCCTCACCGGCTTCGTGGCCGGCGCGGCGCGCAGCCCGCTGGCCGCGCAGGGCGTGACCATCAACAACCTGTTGCCGGGCGCCTTCGAGACCGACCGGCTCAAGACCACCATGGCCGGTGCCGCGAGCAAGGCGGGCCAGCCGCTGGACGCGGTGATGGACGCGCGCCGCAGCACCATCCCGGCCAAGCGGTTCGGCCAACCGCAGGAGTTCGGTGCGATCTGCGCCTTCCTGTGCAGCGTGCAGGCGGGTTACATGACGGGCCAGAACGTGCTGGCCGACGGCGGGGCCTACCCAGGCACCTTCTGAGCCCGTTCGGCGCCTTCGCACCAGGCTTGTGCGAGGGTGTCGAAAAGCGGTGAAAACGCACCGCCGAGGCGCACTTTCTGCACCACTTCCATGCGGTTTTTCCGAATGAAAAACGCGATGGAAAAGTCGTGATTTTCTGCCTCAATTTGCCGGGGTGACCGTCGATGGTTGGACCACGTTCAACCCTCTTCGATCGGTCTCCATGTCCTCCCTGATCCGCAACCTGCGCCTGGTCCACAAGCTTGTCCTGCTCGGGCTCATCGCCGCGCTGCTGGTGGCCGTGCCCTTGACGGCCTATGTGCGCGACGCGCTGAGCGGACTCGCCGCCATCGAGTCCGAGCGCCAGGGCCTGGCGCCTTCGCGCTCGTTGCTGGAAGTGGTGCGCCTGGCGCAGATCCACCGCGGCATGACGGCCACCGTGCTCGGTGGCAAGGCCGATGCCGAACCCCAGCGCCAGGCCCGCGCGGACGAGGTGCAGCAGGCGGTGCAGCGCTTCGAGACGCTGCTGGCGAGCGACGTGGACGACGCGCGCATCCGCCGCGATTGGCAAGCGATCGCCGAACAGTGGCAGTCGCTGTCGCAGGCGGTGGCCGCGCGCGGTGTCACGGGGCCTGAAAGCTTCGCCCGCCACACCGCGATGATCGCGGGCCTGATCGAACTCAACGACCGCGTGTCGGACCACTTCGGCCTGACCTCCGACCCGGACAAGTCCACCTACTTTCTCATCATCGGCACGCTGCAGCAGATGCCGCGCCTGACCGAGATGCTGGGCCAGGCGCGGGCGCGCGGCTCCGCGTTGCTGGTGCGCCAGTCGGCCACACCGGAAGAGAAGGCGCAGATCGCCAGCCTGGTGGAGCGTGCGCGCGTGGGGGTGCGCGAGCTCGACATCAGCCTGGAAAAAGCGTTCGAGCACGACGCAACGCTCAAGACCCGTCTGGCCGCCGCGCATGCGCAGGCGCGCAGCGAATTCGAAGGCGCGCTCAAGCTGGCGCGCGAGCAGATCGTCGAGGCGCCGGCGCTGCAGTACGCCTCGGCCGACTACTTCAAGGCGACGACCGCCGCGATCGACGGCATGTACGGCCTGAGCGACCGCGCGACGAAAGAACTGGGTGTGGAGATCGACAGCCGCTACACCGAAC
Source organism: Hydrogenophaga sp. GW456-12-10-14-TSB4 (assembly GCF_059424305.1). Classification (NCBI taxonomy): domain Bacteria; kingdom Pseudomonadati; phylum Pseudomonadota; class Betaproteobacteria; order Burkholderiales; family Comamonadaceae; genus Hydrogenophaga; species Hydrogenophaga sp. GW456-12-10-14-TSB4. The sequence continues at coordinate 12,769 of NZ_JBWKZH010000026.1, forward strand.
AGCGCGGCGAGCTGGCTTGGGTGCTGAGCACCATCGCGGCTTTGCTGAGCGCGGGCGTGGCCTTTGCGATCGTCATCGGCCGCTCGATCACACGCCCGGCCGAGCTGGCCCGCACGGTGGCGGCCCGCGTGGCTGCCGGCGACCTGAGCCAGGCCGTGCCACCTGGCGGTGGCGATGAAATGGGCCAGTTGCTTCAGGCCATGTCGACCATGCAGGCCGAGCTCACCCGCGTGGTGGGCAGCGTGCGCGGCAACGCCGAGGGCGTGGCCGCAGCCAGTTCGCAGATCGCCCAGGGCAACCACGACCTGTCGGCGCGCACCGAGCAGCAGGCCTCGGCGCTGGAGGAAACCGCGGCCTCGATGGAGGAACTGAGCTCCACCGTGAAGCTCAATGCCGAGAACGCGCAGCAGGCCAACCGGCTGGCGATCAGCGCGTCCGAAGTGGCCACGCAGGGCGGCGATGTGGTGGCCCAGGTGGTCGACATGATGAAGGGCATCAACGACAGCTCGCGCCAGATCGCCGACATCATCAGCGTGATCGACGGCATCGCTTTCCAGACCAACATCCTCGCGCTCAACGCCGCGGTGGAGGCGGCGCGCGCGGGCGAGCAGGGCCGGGGCTTCGCGGTGGTGGCGGCCGAGGTGCGCAGCCTGGCGCAGCGCAGCGCCGCCGCCGCCAAGGAGATCAAGGGCCTGATCGGGGTGAGCGTGGACCGCGTGGAGCAGGGCACGGCGCTGGTGGACCAGGCCGGCAGCACCATGAGCGAGGTGGTGAGCTCGATCCGCCGTGTGACCGATATCGTGGGCGAGATCAGCGCGGCCAGCCGCGAGCAGAGCGACGGCGTGTCGCAGGTCGGTGAGGCGGTGACGCAGATGGACCAGGCCACGCAGCAGAACGCCGCGCTGGTGGAGGAAAGCGCCGCCGCGGCGCAGAGCCTGAAGTCGCAGGCCGATCAGCTGGTGCAGGCGGTGGCGGCCTTCCGCCTGGCGTGACTACTTGCGCGACGAGACCAGGATGCCGCCGACGATCAGCACGAAGCCGATCGCGTGGAAGAGCCGGGGCGGCTCGCCCAGCAGGGTGGCGGAGAGCAGGGCGGCGAACAGCGGCGTGAGGTTGTTGAAGAACGCGGCCATGGCCGGGCCCACGCGCGCCACGCCGGCGCCCCAGCAGCGGTAGGCCACCAGCGACGGGCCCACGGCCACATACACCAGCGCGGCCGCGAGCGGCCAACCCCACTGGATGGGGGACTGGCCGTCGGCCATCGGGGGCAGCGTGAGCCACTCGCCCGCGGCGAACAGGCCCGACCACAACAGCCCCATGGTGATCTGCGCGAGCAGGAAGGCGGCCCAGTCGGCCTTGATGTGGGCGGGCTCGGTGCCGGGCTTGGGGCGCACCAGCAACCAGCTGTACCAGGCCCACAGCAGCGAGGCCAGCAGCATCCAGCCGTCGCCCGGCACCAGCTTGACGGCCAGCAGGTGGTCGAGGTTGCCGTGCGAGAGCACCACCGCCACACCGCACAGCGAGAGCAGCGCGCCCAGCGCCGCGCGGCGCGAGATCGCCACGCCGTAGAAGATCCGGCCCAGCACCAGCATCCAGACCGGCATGCTGGCCGCGACCAGGGTCACGTTCATCGGCGTGGAGGTTTTCAGGGCCACGTACTGAAAGGCGTTGTAGCAGCCCACGCCCAGCAGGCCCAGCAGGGCGAAGCGCCGCCAGTGCGGCCACAGGCCGTCGGGGCCCGGGCGCAACACCCGGCCCGCGAACGGCAGCAACAGCACGAAGGCCAGGGTCCAGCGCAGGAAGTTCAGCGTGACCGGCGGCACCACGCCCTGCATCATGCGGCCCACCACGGCATTGCCCGCCCACATCAGGGGCGGAATGACGAGCAGCAGGAGGGTGGTGGGGTTCAGGCGGACGCTGGCGTTTTCGGACATGGCCCGCACTGTACCCGCGAGCCCATGCCCGGCTGGGGCCTGGGGGTGATCGGCCACGCGGTCGGGTGTGCCGGCGTTTCGTGGCAGCATGGCCGCTTTGAACCCCCGAGGAGAACGAGATGAGCGAACAGACCAGCCGCGCCGTGCGCATCCACGCCGTGGGCGGCCCCGAACAACTGGTGGTCGACACCGTGAGCGTGGGCGAGCCCGGCCCGGGCCAGGTGCGCATCCGGCACCACGCCATCGGCCTGAACTTCATCGACGTGTACCAGCGCACCGGCCTGTACCCGTTCCCGATGCCACTGGCGCTGGGCATGGAAGGCGCGGGCGTGATCGAGGCGGTGGGCGAAGGCGTGACCCACCTCAAGGCGGGCGACCGCGCGGCCTACGCCGCCAACCCGCCCGGCAGCTATTGCGACCTGCGCGTGCTGCCGGCGATGAACGTCTGCCGCCTGCCCGATGCGATCGATTTCGAGACGGGCGCGGCCATGATGCTCAAGGGCCTGACCGCGCAGTACCTGCTCAAGCGCTGCCGGCCGGTCGAGGGGCTGGAGGCGGGCGACTTCGTGCTGTTCCACGCCGCCGCCGGGGGCGTGGGCCTGATCGCCTGCCAGTGGGCCAAGTCGCTCGGCCTGCAACTGATCGGCACGGCAGGCTCCGACGAGAAGTGCGCGCTGGCGCTGGAACACGGCGCGGCGCATGCCATCAACTACCGCACCGAGGACTTCGCCGCGCGGGTCAAGGACATCACCAACGGCCAGGGCGTGAAGGTGGTCTACGACTCGGTGGGCAAGGACACCTTCGACAAGTCGCTGGACTGCCTGCGCCCCTTCGGCCTGATGGCGAGTTTCGGCAACGCCTCGGGCCCGGTGCCGCCGTTCGCGCCCGGCATCCTGGCCTCCAAGGGCTCGATCTATGTGACGCGCCAGACCCTGTTCAGCCACATCACCAGCCGCGAGCGCACGCAGGCCATGGCCGACGACCTGTTCGCGGTGGTGGAGGGCGGCAAGGTGAAGGTGCGCATCGACCAGCGCTTCCCCCTGACCGATGTGCAGGCAGCGCACAAGAGCCTGGAGGCGCGCGCCACCACCGGCTGCACCGTGCTGCTGCCGTAAAAAAAGCGGCCTGGGCCGCTTTTCTCGTCAGGCCGGTTGCGCCACCTTGGGCGCGACCTCGGCCAAGGCCCGCTCCAGGTGCTGGAGCGTGGCCGGCACGTCGTGCCACTTGTCCAGGCCGAACAGGCCGATGCGGAAGGTCTTGAAGTCCGGGCCTTCGTCGCATTGCAGCGGCACGCCAGCGGCGGTCTGCAGGCCCTGGGCGAGGAATTTCTTGCTCGACTGGATGTCGGGGTCGGTGGTGTGGCTCACCACCACGCCCGGCGCCTGGAAGCCGGCCGCAGCCACGCTGGGGAAGCCGTGGCGCACCAGCAGCGCGCGCACCTGTGCGCCCAGCGCCAGCTGTTCCTGGCGCACGCGCTCGACGCCATAGGCCTCGGTTTCCTTCATGGTCTCGCGCAGGCGGGTGAGCGCGTCGGTCGGCAGGGTGGTGTGGTACGCGTGGCCGCCGCCTTCGTAGGTCTCCATGATCTGCAGCCACTTCTTCAGGTCCATCGCGAAGGTGGTGCTCTGGGTGGCGTCGATGGCGCTGCGGGCGCGTTCGCTGAGCATCACCATGGCGCAGCAGGGCGAGCTGCTCCAGCCCTTCTGCGGGGCCGAGATGAGGATGTCGACGCCGGTGGCCTTCATGTCCACCCACATGGCGCCGGAGGCGATGCAGTCGAGCACGAACAGGCCGCCCACGGCATGCACGGCGTCGGCCACGGCCTTGAGGTAGTCGTCGGGCAGGATCATGCCGGCGGCGGTTTCCACGTGCGGTGCGAACACCAGGGCGGGCTTCTCGCGCGCGATGGTGGCCACCACCTCGTCGATCGGGGCGGGCGCCCAGGGCGCCTGCGCGCCCTCGCCGGTGCGGCGCGCCTTCATCACGGTGTGGCTGGCGGGGATGCCGCCCATGTCGAAGATCTGCGTCCAGCGGTAGCTGAACCAGCCGTTGCGGATCACCAGCACATGCTTGCCGTGCGCGAACTGGCGCGCCACCGATTCCATGCCGAAGGTGCCGCTGCCGGGCACCAGCACGGCCGAATGCGCGCCGTAGACGCGCTTGAGCATGGCCGAGATGTCGGTCATCACGCCCTGGAAGCGCTTGGACATGTGGTTGAGCGCGCGATCGGTGTAGACGACCGAGAACTCGAGCAGACCGTCGGGGTCGATGTGGGGCAGCAGTCCGGGCATGTTGTCTCCTGTGTCGGGCGCAAAAACGGAGGGTCAGCGTAGCACAGCCCCCCTGGGCTTGCAGCCGTGCGGCTGCTCAGAGCCGGCTGGCGTGCGACGGCGGGGTGGGCTCGCGCAGGCGGCTGGGGGCCAGCACGCCGGCGCTGTCGAGGATGGGATAGGCGATCGAGCAGATGTGCGAGTTGATGCGCTTGAGGTCGCTGATCAGGTCCAGGTGCAGCGAGCTGGTGTCCATGCTCTGCGGGGTCATGCCCGAGAGCCGGTCCAGGTGGGTGGCGGCGTACTCGCGCTCCATGTCGCGAAAGCGCACCTTCTCTTCCACCAGCTTCTGTGCGTCGCGCACGTTGCCGTTGAGGAACACGCTCATGCCCAGGCGCAGGTTGTCGAGCAGGCGCGCGTGCAGTTCGGTGATCTCGGCCATGCCGGCTTCGGAGAAGCTGCGGCCCTTGCGGATCTTCTTGTCCTCGATGTCCAGCAGCACGCGCTCGACGGTGTCGCCGATCTGCTCCATGTTGATGGTGAAGCTGATGATGTCGGTCCAGCGCCGGCTCTCGGCCTCGCTGAGTTGCTGGCGCGAGATCTTGGTGAGGTAGTACTTGATCGAAGAGTAGAGGTTGTCGACCGTGTCGTCGAGCTTGCGCAGGTCCTGCGAGAGCTTGGCGTCGTTGTTGCGGATCACGGTGACCACGCCGCGCAGCATGGTCTCGACCACGTCGGCCTGGTGCATGGCCTCGCGCGCGGCGCAGGAGATGGCCAGCGAAGGCGTGGCCAGGGCCGAGGGGTCGAGGTGGTTGGGCCGGTCCAGCGGGCTCTTGTCTTTCTTGAGCGGCAGCAGGCGGTTGACCAGGCGCGCCACGGGCTTGGTCAGGCCGATGAAGACGGCGCCCACCATCAGGTTGAAGCACAGGTGGAACAGCACGGTGAGCGTGGCCGGGTCCTGCACCAGCGGCTGCACGACCTGCAGCCACAGGGGAATGAGCCAGATCGCGATGGCCACGCCCAGCACCTTGAACAGCAGGTTGCCCAGCGGCACCTGGCGGGTGCTGATGCCGGATTTGGCGGTGGTGATCACGGCCAGCAACCCGCTGCCCAGGTTGGCGCCGAGCACGATGCCCAGGGCCACCTCCAGCCCGACCACCTGCACCGCCAGGGAGGAGGCCAGCAGCACCACCGCGAGGCTGGAGTAGGCCACCACCGCGAGGGTGGCGCCCAGCAGGATTTCCAGCAGCAGGTCGCTGGTGAGCGATTCCAGCATCAGTTGCACCGCGGGGTTCTGCGTCAGCACGCTGGTGGCGGCCGAGATCAGCCGCAGGGCCAGCAGCAGCAGGCCCAGGCCGATCAGCACGCGGCCGAAGTCGCCCACGGACGTGCCCTGGCGCGAGATGAACAAGGTGACGCCCAGGAAGATGAACAGCGGCGAGAGCCAGGACAGGTCGAAGGAGAACACCACGGCCATGAGGCTGGTGCCGATGTCGGCGCCCAGCATCACGGCCAGGGCGGCGGGCAGTGCGATCAGGCCCCGGCCCACGAAGGAGGCGGTGATCAGCGCGGTGGCGGTGCTGGACTGCACCAGGGCGGTCACGCCCAGGCCGGAAAGGGCTGCCGTGAAGCGGTTGCCCATGCTGGCGGCCAGGAACTGCCGCAGGCTGCTGCCGAAGACACGCAGCACGCCGGCCCGCACGAGGTGGGTGCCCCACACCAGCAGGGCGATGGCCGCGAGAAGGTCCAACAGATGTTTCATGAACCTCAAAACTATACGCCCGAGGACGTCGCCCCGCGGGCGGTGCGGATTCGCGGGGCCGCGCGGGGGCTCAGCGGCGGCGGCGCACGCGCAGGATCTCGTCCAGGATCAGGGCGGCCGCACCGACCGAGATGGCGATGTCGGCGAGGTTGAACGACGGGAAATGTCCGCCGGGGAAGAGGCCGGCCAGGAAGGACCAGTGGAAGTCGAGGAAGTCGACCACGTAACCGTGCCACAGGCGGTCGATCACGTTGCCCAGGGCGCCGCCCAGGATGCAGGACAGCGCGAACGCAAACAGCTTCTGGCCGGGGTGCGAGCGCAGCATCCAGACGATGAAGACCGCCGCACCCACGCCCACGGCGGTGAAGAACCAGCGCTGCCAGCCGCCCGCGCCCGCCAGGAACGAGAACGCCGCGCCCGTGTTGTGCACGCGCACGAGGTTGAAGAAGCTGGTGACGTGCGTGCTGTCGCCCAGCTGGTACACCGCCAGGATCCACTGCTTGGTGACCTGGTCGGCCACCAGCAGGGCGGCCGCCAGGCCCAGCCAGGGCCAGAGGTGGCTGTTGGGGCTTTTGCTCGCCATCAGGCCACCGTGCGCGGTTCGCCCGCGCCAAAGAGGTTGCTGGTGCAGCGGCCACACAGCGTGGGGTGGGCGGCGTCCGTGCCCACGTCGTCGCGGTAGTGCCAGCAGCGCTCGCACTTGGCGGCGGTGGACGGCACGACCTGCACCGCCAGCTCGTCGCCGGCCAGCAGCTCCACGGCCGAGACGATCAGCGCGAACTTCAGGTCGTCGCCCAGCGAGGCCAGCAGGGCGTGGTCGTCGGCCGGCGCGGTGAGGCGCACGTTGGCCTGCAGCGAGGCCCCCACCTGGCCGGCGGTGCGCACAGTCTCGATCTCCTTGTTGACCAGGTTGCGCACCTCGCACAGGCGCGTCCACTTGGCCAGCAGGGCTTCGTCGGCGTTGGGCAGCTGGGCGTAGGTCTCGAAGAAGATCGAGCCCTGGTTCTGCGCACCGGCCAGCACCGGCCAGGCTTCTTCGGCGGTGAAGCTCATGAACGGCGCCATCCAGCGCAGCATGGCGTGGGTGATCTGGTGCAGCGCGGTCTGGGCGCTGCGCCGGGCCAGGCTCTTGGGCGCGGTGGTGTAGAGCCGGTCCTTGAGCACGTCGAGGTAGAACGCACCCAGGTCTTCCGAGCAGTACACCTGCAGCTTGGCCACCACCGGGTGGAACTCGTACACGTCGTAGTGCGCCAGCACCTCGGCCTGGAACTGCGCGGCGCGCGCGAGCGCGTAGCGGTCGATCTCCAGCATCTGGTCCAGTGGCACGGCGTCGGTGGCCGGGTCGAAGTCGCTCACGTTGGCGAGCAGGAAGCGCAGCGTGTTGCGGATGCGGCGGTAGGCGTCGACCACGCGGGCGAGGATCTTGTCGTCGCCGGCGATGTCGCCCGAGTAGTCGCTCGCGGCCACCCACAGGCGGATGATCTCGGCGCCCAGTTTCTTGGTCACGTCCTGCGGGTCGATGCCGTTGCCGAGCGACTTGCTCATCTTGCGGCCCTGGCTGTCCACGGTGAAGCCGTGGGTGAGCAGGCCGCGGTAGGGCGCGCGGTCGTGCAGGGCGCAGCCCAGCAGCAGGGAGGAATGGAACCAGCCCCGGTGCTGGTCGTGGCCTTCGAGGTACAGGTCGGCCTCGGGGCCCTGGGAGTGGAAGGCGCCGTTGACGTAGGCCTTGGCATGGCTGCCGCGCAGCACGTGCTGGAAGGTCGAGCCGGAGTCGAACCAGACCTCCAGGATGTCCTGGCTCTTGGTGTAGTTCGGCGCGTCCTGCGCGCCCAGGATGTCCTCGGCCGTCACGCGGCTCCAGGCCTCGATGCCGCCCTTCTCGACGATGTCGGCGGCCTGGTCGAGGATCTCCATGGTGCGTGGGTGCAGCTCGCCCGAATCCTTGTGCAGGAAGAACGGGATCGGCACGCCCCAGCTGCGCTGGCGCGAGATGCACCAGTCGGGCCGGTTGGCGATCATGTCGTGCAGGCGCGCCTTGCCGTTTTCCGGGAAGAAGTGGGTGTGCTCGATCGCGTCCAGCGCGGTCTGGCGCAGGGTGCGCGGCGCCTTGTCCTTGGTGAACACGCCTTCGCCCTCGTCCATGCGGATGAACCACTGCGCGGCGGCGCGGTAGATCACCGGCGTCTTGTGGCGCCAGCAGTGCGGGTAGCTGTGGGTGATGGGCTGGGTCGCCATGAGGCGGCCGGCGTTCTTCAGCGCTTCCAGGATGGCCGGCACGGCCTTCCAGATGTGCTGGCCGCCGAACAGCGGGAAATCGGCCGCGTAGGTGCCGTTGCCTTGCACCGGGTTGAGGATGTCGTCGTAGGCCAGGCCGTGCGACACGCAGGAGTTGAAGTCGTCCAGGCCGTAGGCCGGGGCCGAGTGCACGATGCCGGTGCCGTCGCTGTCGCTCACGTAGTCGGCCAGGTACAGCGGCGAGAGGCGGCGGTAGCCGGCGTCGGCGTCGTACAGGGGGTGGCGGAAGCTCAGGTCGCGCAGGGCCTCGCCGGGGGCAGTGGCGATCACCTGGCCTTCGAGCTGGAAGCGCTCCAGGCATTTCTCGACCAGCGACTCAGCCAGCAGCAGCACGCCGCGCGGCGTGTCGACCAGCGCGTAGGTCAGGCCCGGGTGGGCGTTGAGCGCCTGGTTGGCCGGGATGGTCCAGGCGGTGGTGGTCCAGATGACGGCGAAGCCGGTCTTGCCCGCCGGCAGCGCGGCCAGGCCGAAGGCCTTGGCGAGCGCGGCCGGGTCGTTGGCCTCGAAGGCCACGTCCAGCGTGTCGCTCTTTTTGTCGGCGTACTCGATCTCGAACTCGGCCAGCGAGGAACCGCAGTCGAAGCACCAGTAGACGGGCTTGAGGCCGCGGTAGACGAAGCCGCGCTCGATCACGCGCTTGAAGGCGCGGATCTCGCCCGCCTCGTTGGCCGGGTCCATGGTGCGGTAGGGGCGCTCCCAGTCACCCAGGATGCCCAGGCGCTTGAAGTCCTCGCGTTGCAGGCCGATCTGTTCGGTGGCGTAGGCGCGGCTCTTGGCCTGCATGTCGTCGCGGCTGAGGTTGCGGCCGTGCTTTTTCTCGATCGCGTTCTCGATCGGCAGGCCGTGGCAGTCCCAGCCGGGGATGTACTGGGCGTCGAAGCCGGCCAGCTGGCGGCTCTTGACGATCATGTCCTTGAGCACCTTGTTGACGGCGTGGCCCATATGGATCTGGCCGTTGGCGTAGGGCGGGCCGTCGTGCAGCACGAACAGCGCCGCGCCTTCGCGGGCGTCGCGCAGGCGTTTGTAGAGGCCCTCCTGGTTCCAGCTGTTCACCCAGCCTGGCTCGCGCTTGGGCAGGTCGCCGCGCATGGGGAAGGGGGTGTCGGGCAGGTTGAGGGTGCTGCGGTAATCGGTGGGGGTGTCGGACATGACAGGAATTCCGTGGTGGCTTCGACAAGCTCAGCCCGTACCGGGGAGTGTGAGGGACTGGGGACAGAAACCGTTCGCCCTGAGCCTGTCGAAGGGCAGCGACCGGACAGACAGGTCGTCTAAATTCGGTCGCGGGTGGTCTGCCGGTGGGTCTGGGTGTGCAGCGACGCAAAGAACGCGCGTGCGTCGTCGCAGTCCCGTGCGATGCCCTGGGTCAGGGCGTCGAGGCTGTCGTACTTCAGCTCGTCATGCAGTTTGTGCAGCGGTTCCACGCGCACGATTTTACCGTAGGCCTCTCCGCCGGGCAGGCTGGCGGCCAGGGAGGCCGGCCAGTCGAGGCAATGGGTCTCCAGCAGCACCCGCCCGCCGTTGACGTCGTCCGGGTCCAGCGAGGGCCTCACGCCCAGGTTGGCCACGCCCGGCAGGGGGGGCGAATCGGCGTGCGGCCCCAGGCCGTGCACGTGCACCGCGAAGATGCCGCTGGCGGCCGGTTTCCAGTGCGAGAAGCGCAGGTTGAGGGTGCGAAAACCGTCGCCGCGCCCGGGGCTGCTCTCGGCCAGCTGGCGGCCGAGCTTGCGCCCGTGCACCACGTGGCCGCTGATGCTGTAGGGCCTGCCCAGCAGGGCCGACACGTCGTCCATGCGCCCGGCGCCCAGGGCGTCGCGCACGGCGGAACTGGACACGCGCAGGCCATGCACCTCGTAGCTCTGCATGCGCGCCACGTCGAAACCCAGGCGGTTGCCCGCCGCGTCGAGCATGGCGTAGTCGCCCGCGCGCCGGGCGCCGAAGCGGAAATCGTCACCCACCAGCACGTAGCGCACGCCGAACGCGCCCACCAGCGTGTCTTCGATGAAGGCCTCGGGCGACTGGTTGGCCAGCCGGGCGTTGAACGGCAGGATCACGCATTCGTGGACGCCGCAGCGCTCCAGCTCCTGCAGCTTGTCGCGCAGCGTGGCGATGCGCGCGGGCGCCAGTTCGGGCTTGTGGTGCAGGGCGGCGAAGTAGTCGCGCGGATGGGGCTCGAAGGTCATCACGCAGCTGGGGACGCCGCGGTGCCGGGCTTCGTTGTTGAGCAGCGCGAGCATGGCCTGGTGGCCCCGGTGCACGCCGTCGAAGTTGCCGATAGTCAACGCGCAGTCCGGGGAGCCGGTGGGGCGGGAGCGCAAACCGCGATAGATTTTCATGCCGAAGAAAGATGGTCGGGGGCTGCGGTGAGAGGGTATTTGAGGGCGAAAGGCGTGGCTTCCAGGCCTGCGTCACAGCCGCTGCGTCAAAGCTTGCTATATTGGCACACGATGATATGCGCCCGCAGGCCCCGCCCGCGGCCGCAGGGCGGCTTTCCCAGGGCCGTCCCTCCCCGGTGACTTGTTCGTTGGAAGGAGCCCGTCTTGAAGGTCTTGAAGCTCTCCGCACAGGGACTGCCACAGTCGTGGATCAGCCTGGAGGAAGCCGTGTTGCATTACGCGGCGGATGAGGTGCGCTGGGAGATGGGGGCCGAGATCGCGGTGTTCCACGGCGGGCACAACGCGGTGACCGGGCGCCAGTCCATCATCACGGTCAATTCCATCATCGGCACCCAGGGCGTGCCGCGCATCAACCCCTTCGACCTGCGCCCCACGCTGACCAACAGCAAGCTGTTCGCGCGCGACCGCAACGTGTGCGCCTACTGCGGCGAGCCTTGTCACGACGAGGTGTGCACGCGAGAGCACATCGTGCCGCTGGGGCAGAACGGGCGCGACACCTGGATGAACGTGGTGACGGCCTGCAAGTCGTGCAACCACCGCAAGGGCAACCGCACGCCCGAACAGGCCCACATGGGGCTGTTGTACACGCCCTACGTGCCCAGCCTGTGGGAAGACTTCATCCTGCGCAACCGCCGCATCCTGGCGGACCAGATGGAGTTCCTGATGTCGCACCTGCCCAAGACCTCGCGGCTGCACGCCTGAGGCCCGGGTTTCAGTACGTCAGTTCGAGGACCACGAGGTGGTTCTCGCCCGCTGGCCAAGTCCGGCCGGTGATTTTTTCGCCGTTGAACTCCGCTGCGATGGGCCGCACACCTTCCGTGGCGAGGGCCAGTTTCGAGCTGGAGACCCCCGCTCCCGCGGGTGGCACACCGGGCAAGGCCTTGCCGTCGAACGACATCGTGTCGCGCGCGGCATCGAAGTAGCCGCGCGGCCGGGTGAAGGTGACGACGGACCTGGCGCCCTTGTCGGCGGCCGCGATGCGCTCGGCCCGCAGGTGGACCAGCCCGCTGCCGCGCGGGAAAGGACTGCGGTAGATGTGGGTGGTGGCGTAGCCCGGCGCGCTGATGACGAACTCGTGGGCCACACCGGCCTGCGCGGTGAACGGGCCCCAGAGGCCGTCGGTGCCCACGGTTTTGCTGTGCACGGCCGCACCCCGGCGCTCGCCCGTGGTGGGGTCGGTGGCGTAGACCGTGAGCTGCGCGCCTGGCAGGGGCAGGTTGTTGGTGTCGTTGCCCGACGCCGGGTCGGTGGACGACACGCCCAGGCCGGTGACCTTGCCGTTGAGCACCACCGGGGTCTGGGGGGTGATCGCCAGCGTGCGGGGCGCCTGGCCGGTGATGAAGCGGTGCATGGCGTCGAAGGCCGCCGGTGAGAAGGAGGTCTCGCGGTGATCCACGCGGGGCAGCACGACGTTGTGGGCGCCCTTGAGCGCCGGCCCGTCGAAGCTCACGTTGGTGGCGGTGCCCCGGGCGCCGATCCACACGCCATCGGGTTGGGCGAACTTGTCGTTGTTGTCCGAGCGCAGGGTCATCCACTTCACCGGGCCGGCCACCTCGTCGCCGGCGGCGTTCTTGGGCGCGTTCAGGGCGCTGAGAAAGGGGCCGGTGCCGGCGAACTCGTTGGCTTCGCGGAAGCCCTTGATGGCCCAGACGCCGTGGTTGGGCGTGCCGCCCAGCAGCGCGTGGCTCACCGTCTTGTCGCCGCCGCCGTTCTGGATGTAGTTGCGCACCGCGTAGCCGCCGCGCGAGTTGGCCACCAGCACCACCTGCGGCGCACCGGTGGTCTTCAGGACCTTGTCCACCTCGGCCTTGAGAAAGGCCATGTGCTCGGCGGTGGACGAGCGCCCGGGCTGGGCCTTGCCGTCGTCGTCGCGCGCGAGCGGGTAGGGCAGGTCGATCGCGTGCAGGCGCTCGCGCGGCCAGCCGTTGGACTCGAAGCGCCACAGGGTGGTCTGCCAGATGGAGGCAGCGTCGCCGTTGCCGTGCACGAACACGATGGGCGGTTGCCCGGTGCCCTGCGGTGTGTTGGCACAGGCCACGAGCAAGAGGCTGCTGGCGGCGGCGGCGAACAGGGTGCGGCGCGTCGTCATGGGATCAGGCGAACACGCCGGCCGTGTCCTGCATGCGGGCGGAGACTTCGCCCAGCTGGTGCAGGGTGTCGCCGTAACTCATTTCCAGCTGCGTGAGCTTCTTGAAGTAGTGGCTCACGATGTACTCGTCGGTCACGCCGATGCCGCCGTGCAGCTGCACCGCCTGCTGGCCGACGAAGCGCATGGCCGTGCCCAGCTGCACCTTGGCCCGCGCCATGGCGGCGCGGCGCTCGGGCGCCGGGGCGTTGAGCTTGAGACTGGCGTAGTAGCTCATGGAGCGCGCCAGTTCCAGCTGCATCTTCATGTCCGACACGCGGTGGCGCAGCGCCTGGAAGCTGGCGATGGCCACGCCGAACTGCTTGCGCGTGTTCATGTACTCGACGGTGATGTCCAGCGTCTTGTCCATCACGCCCACGCCTTCGGCGCAGGTGGCGGCGATGCCGATGTCCACAGCGTGTTCCAGCGCGGTCAGGCCGTCCGTCGTGATCAGCTGGGCGGGGGCTTCCTTGAGCGTGAGGTCGCCGGCACGGCCGCCGTCCTGCGTGCCATGGCCGCGGGTGCTCACGCCCGAGGCGGTGCGCTCCACCAGGAACAGGGCGAGCTTGCCGCCGGCCACGGCGGGCACCACGAAGGCGTCGGCCTGGTCGGCGGCGGGCACCACGTTCTTGATGCCCGAGAGCGTCCAGCCGCCGCCGGCCTGGGTGGCGGTGGTGGCGCAGACGTCGAGCCTGTAGCGGGCCTTGCGCTCCTGGTGCGCGAGCACCACCAGCGCTTCGCCGGAGGCCATGCGCGGCAGCCAGGCGGCCTTGAGGGCGGCCGGGGCGTAGCCGCCCAGCACGCCGGAGGTGATGAGGGTCTGGGCGAGGGGCTCGAGCACGATGCCGCGCCCCAGCTCTTCCATGACCACCATGCCTTCGATGGGGCCCATGCCCAGACCGCCGTCGTCCTCGCTCACGTAGAGGCCGGCCAGGCCGAGTTCGGCCAGTTCACCGTAGGCGGCGCGGTCGAAGCCGCCGGCGGCCACGATGGTGTTGCGGCGCTCGAAGGTGTAGCCCTTGTCGACCCATTTGCGCACGGCGTCGCGCAGTTGTTGTTGGTCGTCGCTGAAATCAAAGTCCATGTTTTTCTCCTCAGCCCAGAACGGTTTGCGCGACGATGTTGCGTTGCACTTCGTTGCTGCCGCCGTAGATGGTGGTCTTGCGCATGTTGAAGTAGGTGGACGCCAGCGGCGCGTTGGCGGTGACGCCGCCGGGGAAGTCGCCCTGCCAGCCGGCCTCCATGGCCTCTTCGATGAAGGGCAGGCTGTAGGGGCCGGCCGCCAGCATCATGAGTTCGCTGTAACGCTGCTGAATCTCGCTGCCCTTGATCTTGAGCAGGCCGGCGATGTCGAGCGAGTTCTTGCCCGACTTTTCGGCCGAGAGCACGCGCAGCACGAGCATCTCCAGTGCCACCACGTCGACTTCGAGCAGCGCGATCTGGTCGCGAAAGCGCAGGTCGTCCCAGACGCCTTCGGTCTTGGCGATGCGCTTCAGGCGCTCGAGCTCGCGCTTGGCGCGGTTCACGTCGGCGATGTTGGTGCGTTCGTGGCTGAGCAGGTGCTTGGCGTAGGTCCAGCCCTTGTTCTCCTCGCCGATCAGGTTTTCCGCCGGCACCTCGACGTTGTCGAACCAGACCTCGTTGACCTCGCTCTCGCCGTCCAGCAGCTTGATGGGCCGCACGGTGACGCCGGGCGACTTCATGTCGATCAGCAGGAAGGAGATGCCGGTCTGCGGTTTGCCTTCGGTGCTGGTGCGCACCAGGCAGAAGATCCATTCGCCGTACTGGCCCAGCGTGGTCCAGGTCTTCTGGCCGTTGACGATGTACTTGTCGCCCTGGCGCTCGGCGCGGGTCTTGACCGAGGCCAGGTCCGAGCCCGAGCCGGGTTCGCTGTAGCCCTGGCTCCACCACACCTCGCCGCTGGCGATGCCGGGCAGGAAGCGTTCCTGCTGGGCCTTGTTGCCGAAGGCCATGATCACCGGCGCCACCATCACGGGGCCGAAGGGCACCACGCGCGGCGCGCCGGCCAGGGCGCACTCTTCCTCGAACAGGTGCTTCTGCACCGCGGTCCAGCCCGGGCCGCCGAACTCCTTGGGCCAGCCCCAGCCCAGCCAGCCCTTCTTGCCGAGGATCTTGGCCCAGCGCTGCATGTCGTCGCGCGTCAGGCGCAGCGCGTTGTGCACCTTGTGGGCGATTTCGGCGGGCAGGTTGGCCTTGACCCAGCCCCGGATGTCTTCGCGAAACGCCTGTTCTTCGGGCGTGAATGCCAAATCCATGGAATGTCTCCTGGTGGCCGCCACAGGATGTGTGCCGGCAAATTGAACAACGCCGGCCAGTTTCGCACGACCGTTCGTTTTAGGGCTGTCCGGGCTGCGACAAGCCGAGCTGCTCGTTCAGATTTTGAAGCTGGTCCTGCAGCAGGGCCACGGTGTTTTCCAGTGTGGCCACCCGGCGGGTGAGGGCGATGAGCTCGTCTTCGGTGGCCGCGCTGCCCTGGGTGGACGGCGTGGCTGCGACGGCGGTGGTGTCCACCGGGCCGCAGAGCAGGTGGGCCCAGCGCTGCTCGCGAGCGCCGGGCGCGCGCGGCAGTTTCACCACGAGCGGGCCGCCTTTCTCGACGCTGCGGTCCTGCAGCTCCTCCAGGAAGCCGTCGACCGAGGCGATGTCCAGGAACTTGTACCAGCGCTCGGTGTTCAGGCGCAGCTCGCCGGCGGTCTGCGGGCCGCGCAACATCAGCATGCCCAGCAGCACGGCGGATTGGTCGGGCACGCCCACGGCGCGCGCGAAATTGTGCTCGTAGCGGGTGACGCGGCTGCCGCTGCCCTCCATCACCATGTGCAGGCTGCGCAGGTTGTCCAGCGCTTCCAGCACCTGGGCATCGGCCAGGTTCATCACCGGGTCGCGGCTGGACTTCTGGTTGCAGCCCGTCACCAGGGCGTTGAGCGTCATGGGGTAGCTGTCGGGCACGGTGCGCGCCTTTTCCATGAGGGTGCCGAGCACGCGCGCCTCGGCGGGCGAGAGCGGGCGCTGCTGGAAATCGTGGCCGCGCGGGCGGCCGGTGGATGGGGTTTGCAGGTCTGAGGTCATTACACTTCCCGGCCATGTCTGGCGTGAACAAAAACATCGTGATTCTCATCTCCGGCAGCGGCTCCAACATGGCCGCCATCGTGGAGACGGCCCGGACGCAGCGCTGGCAGGCCCGGTTCGGCGCGCGCGTGGCGGCCGTGGTGAGCAACAAGGCCGCGGCCCAGGGCCTGGCCTGGGCGAAGGAACAAGGCATCGCCACCGCCGCACTGGACCACACCGCCTACGCCAGCCGCGAGGCCTTCGACGCCGCGCTGATGGCCGAGATCGACCGCCACGATCCCGCGCTGGTCGTGCTGGCGGGCTTCATGCGCATTCTCACCCCGGGGTTCGTGGCGCACTACGAGGGCCGCTTGGTCAACATCCACCCCAGCCTGCTGCCCGCGTTCCCGGGCCTGAAGACGCACCAGCGCGCGATCGAGATGGGCTGCCGCTTCGCGGGTGCCACCGTGCACCGCGTGACGAGCGAACTCGACCATGGCGAGATCCTGGCGCAGGCGGTGGTGCCGGTGCTGCCCGAGGACACGCCCGAGGCGCTGGCGGCGCGGGTGCTCACGCAGGAGCATGTGATCTACCCCCGCGCGGTGGAGCGGCTGCTGGCCGCCGCCTGATCAGACGCCCTTGGCGAACACCAGGCCTGCGTGCTCGCGCATGGCGTGGAACTTGATCTTCGGCCAGTTGGCCTCGACCGCGCGCAAGGTGGCCGCGTGGTCCACCAGCAGCGTGGGCGCGTCCACCGCGTCCAGCGCCACGCGGTGGCTGTTGGCGTCGATGAAGCGCTTGAGTTCGACCTCGCCGCCGTCCTCCGGTGCGCAGGTCACCCAGCGGGCCACCTGGTACGGGCTGTTCATGATGCGGGCCTTCACGCCGTATTCGTGCTCCAGCCGGTGCGCGACCACCTCGAACTGCAGCTGACCCACGGCGCCCAGCAGCAGCACCGAGCCGGCCACGGGGCGGAACACCTGGATGGCACCCTCTTCGCCCAGCTGGGTGAGACCGGCGCGCAACTGCTTGCTGCGCAGCGGATCGGCCACTTCCACGCTGCGGATGATTTCCGGCGCGAAGAAGGGCAGGCCGGTGAACTGCAGGCTTTCGCCCTCGGTGAGCGTGTCGCCCAGTTGCAGCACGCCGTGGTTGGGGATGCCGATGATGTCGCCGGCAAAGGCTTCGTCGAGCAGTTCGCGGCGCTGTGAGAGGAAACTCACCACGGTGTTGGGCCGCAGGTCCTTGCCCGAGCGCACCACCTTGAGCTTCATGCCGCGCTCGAAATGGCCGCTGGCCACGCGCACGAAGGCGATGCGGTCGCGGTGCGCCGGGTCCATGTTGGCCTGGATCTTGAAGACCACGCCGCTGAACTTGGTTTCCTCGGGCTTGACCGTGCGCTGGATCGCGGGCCGCTCGCCCGGGGGCGGTGCCAGGTCGACCAGGGCGTCGAGCACCTCGCGCACGCCGAAGTTGTTCACCGCCGAACCGAACAGCATGGGCGTCTGCTGGCCGGCGAGGAACTTGTCTTCCTCGAAGGCGGGCGAGGCGCCGGCCACGAGCTCCAGCTCGTCGCGGGCCTGCTCGAACTCGGCGCCGAAGCGCTTGAGGCTCTCGGGGTTGTCCAGACCGGCCAGCACGTCCTCGTCGCCACCCCGGCGGTCTTCGCCGGCGGCGAACACGCGCATCTGGTCGGTGCGGCGGTCGAACACGCCCCGGAAGGTCTTGCCCATGCCCACCGGCCAGGTGAAGGGCACGACCGTCATGCCCAGCTCGCGCTCGATCTCGTCCATCAGGTCCAGCGGGGCCTGCACCTCGCGGTCCATCTTGTTGACGAAGGTCAGGATGGGCGTGTTGCGCGCGCGGCAGACCTGCAGCAGGCGGCGGGTCTGGGGTTCCACGCCGTTGCCGGCGTCGATCACCATCAGCGCGGCGTCCACGGCCGTGAGCACGCGGTAGGTGTCTTCCGAGAAGTCCTGGTGCCCCGGGGTGTCCAGCAGGTTGATCACGCAGTCGCGGTACTCCATCTGCATCACCGAGGAGGCGACCGAAATGCCCCGCTGCTTTTCGATTTCCATCCAGTCGCTGGTGGCGTGGCGCGCGGCCTTGCGGGCCTTCACGCTGCCGGCGATGTTGATCGCGCCCGAGAACAGCAGCAGCTTCTCGGTGAGGGTGGTCTTGCCCGCGTCGGGGTGGGAAATGATGGCGAAGGTGCGCCGGCGGCGCACCTGGTTCGGGATGTCGGACATAGCCCACGATTATCCCCGGTGCAGGAAGCCGGGCCGGCGAACCAGCCTCGGCCAGAGATGCCGAGGATCCAGCTTTGCCGGTCCCAGGCATCGTCCCCCTTGGGGGAAGCCGCGCAGCGGCGCAGGGGGTGACAATACCGCCTATGCACCCCAAAGCCCTCCTGGACGAAAGCGCCAGCCTGATCGAGCAGGTCTTCAAGTTCGAGCACCCCGCCGACGCGGTCGTCGCGCGCCATTTCCGTGAAAACCGTTCCCTGGGCCCGCGCGAGCGGGCCACGCTGTCCGACACGGTCTACGCCATCCTGCGCGAACGCCTCAAGCTGGAGTGGCTGGCCCGCTCCGGCAGCGGTTCCAAGTGGCGCCGGCTGGCGATCCTGGCGTTTCCGGGCGACCGCGATTTCGTCAAGAGCGCGTTGACCGACGCTGAAAAAACCTGGCTCGACCACTGCGACGCCGTCACCGACGCCGACCTGTTGGCGCCGCACCGCCACAACCTGCCCGACTGGCTGGCCACGGCCCTGCGCGAGCAGGTGGGCGATGAATTCGACGCCCTGGCGGCCAGCCTGAACCAGCCCGCGCCCCTGGATCTGCGGGTGAACGTGCTCAAGGCCAAGCGCGACGCCGCCCTGGCCGGCCTTCAGAAAGCCGGGCTCACAGGCGCGGCCACCCCTTATTCGCCCTTGGGCATCCGCCTGCAGGGCAAGCCCTCGCTGGCCAAACTGCCGGCCTTCGTGCAGGGCGAGGTGGAGGTGCAGGACGAGGGCTCGCAGCTGCTGGCCCTGCTGCTGGATGCCAAGCGCGGCGAGATGGTGGTCGATTTCTGCGCCGGCGCCGGCGGCAAGACCCTGGCCATCGGCGCGGCCATGCGCAACAGCGGCCGCTTGTACGCCTTCGACACCTCCGGCCACCGGCTCGATGCGCTCAAGCCCCGCCTGGCGCGCAGCGGGCTGTCCAACGTGCACCCGGTGGCGATCGCCCACGAGCGCGACGACCGCATCAAGCGCCTGGCGGGCAAGATCGACCGCGTGCTCGTGGACGCCCCCTGTTCGGGCCTGGGCACCCTGCGGCGCAGCCCGGACCTGAAATGGCGCCAGACGCCGCAGACCGTCGCCGCCCAGGCCGAGCTGCAACTGGCCATCCTGAACAGCGCGGCGCGCCTGCTCAAGCCCGGCGGGCGGCTGGTGTACGCCACCTGCAGCCTGCTCCAGGCCGAAAACGAAGCCGTCTGCGCGGCGTTCGGGCCGGCCCATCCAGACTTCGAGCCGGTGCCGGTGGCTGGTCTGCTGGAGGGGGTGCACGTTTCCGGGGCTTCAGGCCTGTGTGCCGGCGAGAACGGCGATTGGCTGCGTTTGTGGCCACATCGGCACGCAACAGACGGCTTTTTTGCTGCCGTTTGGCGGAAAAGGGCTTGAATTGCATCCAGGCTGCCTGAAATAAAGGCTTAAGTTTTCATCCCGGGCCGTCCATGGGTTGGTGATTTGCACCCCCGGCCTTAAAATCCAGGCTTCGCTGGCCCACACCGCCCATGGGCTTGGCGCCCCTCCATGTCCGTGACCCAGGGCGGTCTTTTAGGAACTCCATGTTTTCTTCCGATTCCGGAATCTTTTCTGCTGTCTGGGATGGCCTGATCCAGTTTCTGGCCCACGGCCTGACGGGCGCGGCCTGGTGGCAGGTGCTCATCGTGGCGCTGGTGTTCACGCACATCACGATCGCCAGCGTCACCATCTACCTGCACCGCCATTCCGCGCACCGGTCGCTGGACCTGCACCCCATCGCCTCGCACTTCTTCCGCTTCTGGCTCTGGATGACCACGGGCATGGTCACCAAGGAATGGACGGCCATCCACCGCAAGCACCACGCCAAATGCGAGCACGAGGGTGATCCGCACAGCCCACACATCTTCGGCATCAAGAAGGTCTTCTACGAGGGCGCCGAACTCTATCGGGCCGAAGCCAAGAACGCCGAAACCATGGAGCGTTACGGCCACAACACGCCGAACGACTGGATCGAGAAAAACCTCTACACCGGCCGCTCGCGCCTGGGCGTGAGCCTGATGCTGATCATCAACGTGGCGCTGTTCGGCGTGCTGGGCCTGTCGGTCTGGGCGCTGCAGATGGCCTGGATTCCGATCACCGCCGCCGGCATCATCAACGGCATCGGCCACTGGTGGGGCTACCGCAACTTCGAGGCCGCCGACGGCAGCACCAACGTGTCGCCCTGGGGCATCATCATCGGTGGCGAAGAGCTGCACAACAACCACCACACCTACCCGACCTCGGCCAAGCTGTCGGTCAAGCCTTACGAGTTCGACATCGGCTGGATGTACATCACCATGCTGAAGTCCGTGGGCCTGGCCTCGGTGAAGAAGGTGCCGCCGAAGATGGCTTATGGCGCTGTGCGCCCCGTGGCCGACGAGAAGACGCTGGAGGCGATCATCGCCAACCGCTACGAGGTGATGGCGGGCTATGCACGCGAAATGCGCGTTGCCTGCCAGCAAGAGCTCGAAGCCCTGAAGCAGCGCCGCGGCGACGCCACCGTGCTGCAGGCCGCGCGCCGCTGGCTGCACCGCGACGACGACAAGGTGCCCGCCAACGTCAAGCCCCAGCTGGCCCAGGTGCGCGCCGAGCACCCGGTGCTCGACAAGATGGTGACCATGCGCGAAGAGTTGCGCGCCCTGTGGTCGAGCACGAACGCCACCCGCGAGCAGCTCGCCGTGGACCTGCAGGCCTGGTGCCGCCGTGCGGAAGAGAGCGGCATCGCCGCGTTGCGCGACTTCTCGATCCGCCTGCGCTCTGCCCATGCCTGATTGACCCATCTCGGCGCCGCGGCTGCGGCGCCCAGGCAACAAAAAACCCGCTGTTTTCACAGCGGGTTTTTTGTTGGGGAATCGGCTCGATTACTTGAGCTTGATTTCCTTGTAGTCCACGTGCTTGCGAGCCTTCGGATCAAATTTCTTGATCAGCATCTTCTCGGGCGTGGTCTTCTTGTTCTTGGTGGTGGTGTAGAAGTGGCCGGTTCCAGCGGTGGATTCCAGCTTGATCTTCTCGCGTGCGCCTTTGGTTGCCATGTTTGGTTCTCCTTAAGCTTGACCGCGTGCGCGCAGGTCGGCGAGCACGGCGTCAATGCCGTTTTTGTCGATCAGGCGCAGGGCGGCACCGGAGACGCGCAGACGCACCCAGCGGTTTTCGCTCTCGACCCAGAAACGGCGGTATTGCAGGTTCGGCAGGAACCGGCGCTTGGTTTTGTTGTTGGCGTGGGAAACGTTGTTCCCGACCATGGGCTTCTTGCCCGTGACGTCGCAGACGCGTGCCATGAGGACACTCCGATCATTCAAACAGCTGTGGAACGCAAGCCGGAGGTGTCTCCGTGCCGGCCCATCAGCCTCACCTCGCCAGGAAAGGGTGGCGGTAACCCGAATCTGCTTCGTGCCCGGGCAAGCCGGTAAATCTCAGCAAAGCCCGCAATTATAGCCAACTGCCGGCCAGGCCGCCAGGGCCGGCCGTCAGCCCCGCTGTCAGACGGCGTTCTGCTCCAGGAAGCGCTGGGCGTCCAGGGCGGCCATGCAGCCGGTGCCGGCGCTGGTAATAGCCTGGCGGTACACGTGGTCCTGCACGTCGCCGGCGGCGAACACGCCCGGCACGCTGGTCATGGTGGCCATGCCCTGCAGGCCCGAACGGGTCGTGATGTAGCCGTCCTTCATCTCCAGCTGGCCCTGGAAGATGTCGGTGTTGGGCTGGTGGCCGATGGCGATGAAGCAGCCCTTGACCGCGAGGTCTTCGGTCGCGCCGGTCTTCACGCTCTTCAGGCGCACACCGGTCACGCCGGTCGGGTCGCCCAGCACCTCGTCCAGGGTGCTGTGCAGCTTGAGCTCGATCTTGCCGGCGGCCACTTTGTCCATCAGCTTGTCGACCAGGATGGCCTCGGCCTTGAAGGTGTCGCGGCGGTGGACCAGGGTGACCTTGCTGGCGATGTTGGACAGGTAGAGCGCTTCTTCCACGGCGGTGTTGCCGCCGCCGACCACGCTGACTTCCTGGCCGCGGTAGAAGAAGCCGTCGCAGGTGGCGCAGCCCGACACACCCTTGCCCATGAAGGCTTCCTCGGAGGGCAGGCCCAGGTATTTGGCCGACGCGCCGGTGGCGATGATGAGCGCGTCGCAGCTGTATTCGCCGCTGTCGCCCGTGAGCACGAACGGCCGCTTCGAGAAATCGACCTTGTTGATGTGATCGAAGATGATTTCGGTCTTGAAGCGCTCGGCATGGGCCAGGAAGCGCTGCATCAGATCGGGGCCCTGGACGCCGTCGGCGTCGGCGGGCCAGTTGTCGACATCGGTCGTGGTCATGAGCTGGCCGCCCTGGGCGATGCCGGTGATGAGCACGGGGTTGAGGTTGGCGCGCGCGGCGTAGACGGCGGCGGTGTAGCCGGCAGGGCCCGAACCCAGGATGAGGACTTTCGCGTGTTTCATGTTCAGCGCCCCATCGAATTTGGGGCCAAGTGGTTTAGAGTCGGTGGTTATATGGGTGCGCTTGCGGGCAAGACCAGTGCCGTTTGGCGCCCGATGTGTGCGAATCATTGTATGAAAGAGCGCCGCGCGCGCCGTCCCAACCAAGGAATACACGCATGTCTCTCCTGTCCAATCTCGATCTGATCCGCCGGGTTCCGCTGTTTTCCACCTTGACCCAGGCGCAGGCCGAGTCGGTGGCGGATTCCGTGGTCAAGCGGCGCTTCAAGCGGGGGGAGTGCATCGTCGAGCAGGGCAAGAAGTCCAATTGCCTGGCCATCGTGCTGACCGGGCGCGCGCGCGTGGTGACCACCGACACCCGGGGGCGCGAGGTCATCCTGGCGACCATGAACCCGGGCGACTACGTGGGCGAGATGAGCCTGATCGACAACCAGCCGCATTCGGCCACCGTGCGCGCCGAGGTGCAGACCGACGTGCTGATCCTGGGACGCACCGAATTCGCGCGCTGTTTGCCGGAAAACACCTCCATGGCCTACGCGGTCATGCGCGGCCTGGTGCAGCGCCTGCGCCACGCGGACCGCAAGATCGAGTCGCTCGCGCTGATGGACGTGTACGGCCGCGTCGCCCGCGCCCTGCTGGAGTTTGCCCAGCCCGACAAGGACGGCGTGCTGACCATCAAGGACCGGGTCTCGCGCCAGGACGTGGCCAAGATGATCGGAGCTTCCCGCGAGATGGTCAGCCGGGTCATGAAGGACCTGGAAGACCGGGGCTTCATCGAGGTGACGGAAGAGGGCAGCACGGTCATCAAGGAGCGCCTCAACTCGCTCGGTTGAGGCGGCTTTTGCGCCCTGCCGGCAGTGACCGGCTGGTTACAGTCATGGGGTAAGCTTGTCGCTGGATTTCAGCGAGGCCTATGACTTATTCACTCAACACCCTCAACGCCGACCGCAGTGCAGCGGCGCCAGCGGGTGTGTCCCGGTTTGCCCAGGAAATCGGCCTGGTGCTGGGCGCTGCGGCGCTCGCGTTCTGGTTGCTGGCATTGCTCACCCATTCCCTGGCCGATCCCGCCTGGAGCACCACCGGCACGTCCGCCGAGGTGGGCAACTGGGGTGGCCGCCTGGGCGCCCTGCTGTCGGACTGGAGTTATTACCTGCTCGGCTTCTCGGTCTGGTGGTTGTTTCTTGCTGGGGTGCGGGCCTGGCTGTCCACGCTGGCGCGCTGGATCCGCGGTGCGCAAGGCACCGAAGATGACGTGGTCACAGGTGACCGGCTCTGGCATCGTCCGTGGGCGCGTCGCGCGCTGTTCTGGCTGGCCTTGGTGACCCTGATGGCGGCCAGCACGGTGCTGGAATGGAGCCGTCTCTACCGCCTGGAGGCCGCGTTGCCCGACCACGCGGGCGGCGTGCTGGGTCATGCACTGGGCCCGGTGGCCATGCGCTGGCTGGGCTTCACCGGTTCGGCGCTGGCCATGCTGGCTGTGCTGCTGGTGTGCCTGCCCACCGTCTTCCGCTTCTCCTGGGGCCACTGGGCCGAGGAAGTCGGGCACACCCTGGACGGCTGGTTCGAGGCCCGGCGCGAGAAGCGCGAGGCGGTGGAAGATCAGCGCATCGGCGAGAAGGCCGCGCGCGAGCGCGAAGAGGTGGTGAAGGTCGAGCGCGTCGAGATCGAGGAACACCACCCGGTGCCCGTGGTGATCGAACCCACGCTGGTCGATGTGCCCAAGAGCGAGCGCGTGGCCAAGGAGCGCCAGAAGCCGCTGTTCACCGAGCTGCCCGACAGCAAGCTGCCGCAGGTGGATCTGCTCGACAGCGCACCCTTGCACCAGGCCGGGGTGGACAGCCAGACGCTGGAGATGACCAGCCGGTTGATCGAGAAGAAGCTCAAGGACTTCGGCGTGGAGGTGCGCGTGGTGGCGGCCGCCCCGGGTCCGGTGATCACGCGTTACGAGATCGAACCCGCCACCGGCGTGAAGGGTTCGCAGATCGTCAACCTCGGGCGCGACCTGGCCCGTTCGCTGTCGCTGGTGTCGATCCGCGTGATCGAGACCATTCCCGGCAAGAACCTGATGGCGCTGGAGCTGCCCAACGCCAAGCGCCAGACCATCAAGCTCAGCGAGATCCTGGGTTCGCAGGTCTACAACGACGCCAAGTCCATGCTGACCATGGGCCTGGGCAAGGACATCGGCGGCCAGCCCGTGGTGGCCGACCTCGCGAAGATGCCGCACTGCCTGGTGGCCGGTACCACCGGCTCGGGCAAGTCGGTCGGCATCAACGCGATGATCCTCTCGCTGCTCTACAAGGCCGACGCGCGCGACGTGCGCCTGCTGCTGATCGACCCCAAGATGCTGGAGATGAGCGTCTACGAGGGCATCCCGCACCTGCTCGCACCGGTCGTGACGGACATGAAGCACGCGGCCAACGGCCTGAACTGGTGCGTGGCCGAGATGGAGAAGCGCTACAAGCTCATGAGCAAGATGGGCGTGCGCAACCTGGCGGGCTTCAACACCAAGATCGACGACGCCACGGCGCGCGGCGAGATCATCGGCAACCCGTTCAGCCTCACGCCGGAGCAGCCCGAACCGCTGGAGCGCCTGCCCTACATCGTGGTCGTGATCGACGAACTCGCCGACCTGATGATGGTGGTGGGCAAGAAGATCGAGGAACTGATCGCCCGCCTGGCGCAGAAGGCGCGCGCGGCCGGCATCCACCTGATCCTGGCCACCCAGCGCCCCAGCGTGGACGTGATCACCGGCCTGATCAAGGCCAACATTCCCACGCGCCTGTCGTTCCAGGTCAGCAGCAAGATCGACAGCCGCACCATCCTCGACCAGATGGGCGCCGAAAGCCTGCTGGGCATGGGCGACATGCTGTACATGCCTTCCGGCACAGGCTTCCCGATCCGCGTGCACGGCGCTTTCGTTAGCGACGACGAAGTGCACCGCGTGGTGGCCTACCTGAAGGAACAGGGTGGCGAGCCCAACTACATCGACGGCGTGCTGGAAAGCAGCCTGGGCGACGGCGAGGGCGGCGACCTGTTCGGCGAGGGCGGCGGAGAAGGAGGCAGCGGCGAGAAGGACGCCCTGTACGACCAGGCCGTCGAGATCGTGCTCAAGGACCGCAAGGCCAGCATCTCCTATGTGCAACGCAAGCTGAAGATTGGTTACAACCGCGCGGCGCGCTTGCTGGAGGACATGGAGAACGCCGGGCTGGTCAGCGCGCTCACCTCCAGCGGCCAGCGCGACATTCTGGTGCCCTCGCGCAGCGGGGAATGAGTCCCGCCGGCCTGCAACCAAGTCGGCGCAACCGGATCACACCCTCCATGATCAAGTCACTTTTCACCTCCTGCGCGCTGGCGCTGGCCGCGTTCGCCGCCCACGCCGACGGCCTGCAAGATCTCGAGAAATTCCTGCGCGAAGTGGACAGCGGCAAGGCCGGCTTCACCCAGGTCGTCACCTCGCCCAAGCGCGCCAGCGACACCGTGGCGCGCAGCAAGACCTCCAGCGGCACGTTCGAGTTCCTGCGACCCAACCGCTTCCGTTTCGTGTACGCCAAGCCATTCGAGCAGACCATCGTGGCCGACGGCCAGACCCTGTGGCTGCACGACGTGGACCTGAACCAGGTGACGTCGCGCTCGCAGAAGGAAGCCCTGGGCAGCACACCGGCCGCGCTGATCGCCGCCGGGGCCGACCTCAAGGGGCTTTCGGAGGCGTTCGAGCTCAAACCGGCCGCCGCCCGCGACGGCCTGGAGTGGGTGGAAGCGCGCCCGAAAGACCGCAACGGCCAGTTGCAGGTGGTGCGCGTGGGCTTCCGCCAGGGCCAGCTCTCGGTGCTCGACATCGAGGACAGCCTGGGCCAGCGCTCGGTGCTCAGCTTCAACAACTGGCAGGCCAACGCCCCATTGAAGGCCGGGGACTTCAAGTTCCAGCCGCCCCCGGGCGCCGCCGTCATCAAGCCCTGACCGCTTCGCCGTGTCGACCGCCAGTACCCACGTGCCCCTGGCCGAGCGCCTGCGCCCGCGTTCGCTCGCCGAGGTGATTGGCCAGCAGCACATGCTGGGCGAAGGCATGGCCCTGCGCCTGGCCTTCGAGTCGGGCCAGCCGCACAGCTGCATCCTCTGGGGCCCGCCGGGCGTGGGTAAGACCACCATCGCCCGCCTGATGGCCGACGCGTTCGATGCCCAGTTCATCACCATCAGCGCGGTGCTGGGTGGGGTCAAGGACATCCGCGAGGCGGTGGAGCGGGCCGAGGCGGCGCGCAGCGGGCTCTCGCCCCAGCGCACCATCCTGTTCGTGGACGAGGTGCACCGCTTCAACAAGAGCCAGCAGGACGCCTTCCTGCCGCACGTGGAAAGCGGCCTGTTCACCTTCATCGGTGCCACCACCGAAAACCCGTCCTTCGAGGTCAATTCGGCGCTGCTCTCGCGGGCGGCCGTCTACGTGCTGCGGCCCCTGTCGGAAGACGATTTGCGCCAGATCGTGGTCAAGGCCCAGGCGATCGATGCGGTGCCGTCGATCGAACCGGTGGCCGTGGACCGCCTCATCGCGTACGCCGACGGCGATGCCCGCCGGCTGCTCAACACCCTGGAAACCCTGGCGGTCGCTGCCGGGCGCGAAAAGCTCGCCGAAGTGAGCGACGCCTGGCTGCTCAAGGTGCTGGGCGAGCGCATGCGCCGCTACGACAAGGGCGGCGAACAGTTCTACGACACCATCAGTGCCCTGCACAAAAGCGTGCGCGGTTCCGACCCGGATGCCGCGCTGTACTGGTTCGTGCGCATGCTCGACGGCGGCGCCGAGCCCCGGTACATGGCGCGCCGCCTGATCCGCATGGCCAGCGAGGACATCGGTCTGGCCGACCCGCGCGCCCTGCGCCTGGCGCTGGACGCGGCCGAGGTGTACGAACGCCTGGGCAGCCCCGAGGGCGAGCTGGCCCTGGCCCAGTGCGTGGTGTACCTGGCGGTGGCGCCCAAGTCCAACGCGGTCTACAAGGCCTTCAACGAAGCCAAGGCCTTCGTCAAGAAGGACGGCACCCGCCCCGTGCCCATGCATTTGCGCAACGCGCCGACCAAGCTCATGAAGTCGCTGGACTACGGCAAGGGCTACCGCTACGCGCACGATGAGGAAGGGGGCTTCGCCGCCGGCGAACGCTACCTGCCCGACGGCATGGCCGACCCGGGCTTCTACCGCCCGGTGGAGCGCGGGCTGGAATTGCGCATCGGCGACAAGCTGCGCGAGCTGCGGAAGCTCAACAATCAAAAAGACTAATGCACCTCCAATCGCGCTGATGCGGTCTGGGGAGTTGCACCTAAAGCGAGGGTAAACCCGCGTCCGCTAAGGGCTTACACGTATGTGGGCCCGAAAAGCCACCCCTACAATCCGTTCACCAACCCGCAGTCATCCTGTTTCAAGGTCATGTCTGGCGGGTTTTTTGCTAGGTCAAAGCGGGCCGGCGTCACAAGCGCTTCCCGGCCTGTCACAAAACACGGAGAAACATTCATGGAAGTTTTGCTGCAGCAGATCATCAACGGTCTGGTGTTGGGCAGTATGTACGCGCTGGTGGCCCTGGGATACACCATGGTGTACGGCATCATCGGCCTGATCAACTTTGCGCACGGCGACGTGCTGATGGTCGGGGCCCTCACCAGCTGGACCGTCATCGGCTGGATGATGAATGCGTCCACCGGCCTGCCGACCTGGCTGATTCTCTTCCTCGCCACCATCATCGCCATGGTGGTCTGCGCCACGCTCAACTTCACGATCGAGAAACTGGCCTACCGGCCGTTGCGCAACTCGAACCG
Source organism: Hydrogenophaga sp. GW456-12-10-14-TSB4 (assembly GCF_059424305.1). Taxonomy (NCBI): domain Bacteria; kingdom Pseudomonadati; phylum Pseudomonadota; class Betaproteobacteria; order Burkholderiales; family Comamonadaceae; genus Hydrogenophaga; species Hydrogenophaga sp. GW456-12-10-14-TSB4. The sequence continues at coordinate 41,115 of NZ_JBWKZH010000026.1, forward strand.
ACTCGCCCCCCTGATCACTGCCATTGGCATGTCATTGCTTTTGCAGACCTTCGCCATGATCATCTGGGCACCCAACCCCAAGTCCTATCCCTCGATGCTGTCGCGGGAACCGATCGCCATCGGTGGCGCGGTCGTTTCGGTCACGCAGGTCGTGATCCTGGCCACCACGGCGGTCACGCTGGCCTTCCTCATGTGGCTGGTCAACCGCACCAACCTGGGTCGCGCCATGCGGGCCACGGCCGAGAACCCGCGCGTGGCCGCGCTCATGGGCATCAAGCCCGACGTGGTCATCTCCGCCACCTTCATCATCGGCGCCATGCTCGCGGCCATCGCGGGCGTGATGTGGGCTTCCAACTACGGCACGGTGCAGCACGCCATGGGCTTCATGCCCGGCCTGAAAGCCTTCGTGGCCGCCGTCATGGGCGGCATCGGCAACCTCGCCGGTGCGGTGGTCGGGGGCATTGCGCTCGGCCTGATCGAATCGCTGGGGGCCGGCTACCTCGGCAAGCTCACCGGGGGCGTGCTGGGCAGCCAGTACACCGACATCTTCGCCTTCATCGTGCTGGCCATCGTGCTCACGCTGCGTCCTTCGGGGCTGCTGGGTGAACGTGTGGCGGACCGTGCCTGACCGTCCGGGAGAAACACCATGATGAACACCAAAACCGGCAAGCTGATCATCTTCCTGATCGCAGCCGCGGCCTTGCTGCTGCTGCCCATCATCCTGCAATCCACCGGCAGCAATTCCTGGGTGCGCATTGTCGACATCGCGCTGATGTACGTGCTGCTGGCCCTCGGCCTGAACATCGTGGTCGGCTACGCCGGCCTGCTGGACCTGGGCTACATCGCGTTCTTCGCGGTGGGGGCCTATGTGTTCGCCTTGCTGGGCTCGCCCCACCTCGCTGACACCTTTCCGGCCATCAAGGCGATGTTCCCCAACGGCCTGCACTACAACATCTGGCTGGTGATGATCCTCGCGGCGGCGGTCGCGGGGGTGGTCGGCATGATCCTGGGAGCGCCCACGCTCAAGCTGCGCGGCGACTACCTGGCCATCATCACCCTGGGCTTCGGCGAGATCATCCGCATCTTCCTGCTGAACATGGACCGCCCGTTGAACATCACCAACGGCCCCAAAGGCATCAGCCAGATCGACACCATCTCCGTCTTCGGCCTCGATCTCGGCAAGCGACTGACCATCGGTGACTACACCTTCCAGCCGGTCACGCTGTACTACTACCTGTTCCTGTTCTTCGTGGTGCTGGCCATCGTCATTTCCTACCGCCTGCAGGACTCGCGCATCGGCCGTGCCTGGATGGCCATCCGCGAAGACGAGATCGCCGCCAAGGCCATGGGCCTGAACACCCGCAACCTCAAGCTGCTGGCCTTCGGCATGGGCGCGTCCTTCGGTGGCGTCTCCGGTGTGCTGTTCGCCTCGTTCCAGCGCTTCGTCTCGCCCGAGTCCTTCTCGCTGATGGAATCGGTGATGGTGGTGGCCATGGTGGTGCTGGGTGGCATCGGACACATCCCGGGCGTGGTGCTGGGTGCCCTGCTGCTCGCCGGCTTGCCCGAGGTGCTGCGCCATGTGGCGCACCCGCTGACCGAACTGACCGGCGGTCGCCTTGGCCCTGAGATCCTGCGCCAACTGCTGATCGCGCTGGCCATGGTGATCGTGATGCTGCTGCGCCCCAGGGGCTTGTGGCCCTCGCCCGAGCACGGCAAGTCCCTGTCCAAGTAAGCGGAGCATTCACATGAGCGACACCATTCTCAAAGTGGCGAATGTCTCCAAGCGCTTTGGCGGCCTGCAGGCGCTGAGCGATGTGGGCATCGAAATCAAGCGCGGCCAGGTCTATGGCCTGATCGGCCCCAACGGCGCCGGCAAGACGACGTTCTTCAACGTGCTGACCGGTCTGTACACGCCCGACAGCGGCTCCTTTGAACTCGCAGGCAAACCGTACACGCCCACGGCCGTGCACGAGGTGGCCAAGGCCGGCATCGCACGCACGTTCCAGAACATCCGGCTGTTCGCCGAGATGACGGCGCTGGAAAACGTCATGGTCGGGCGCCACGTGCGCACGCATTCGGGCCTCATCGGTGCCGTGCTGCGCACGCCGGGTTTCAAGCGCGAGGAGGCCGCGATCACGGCGCGCGCACGCGAGCTGCTGGCCTATGTGGGCATCGAGAAGTTCGCCGACTACAAGTCGCGCACGCTCAGCTACGGTGACCAGCGCCGCCTGGAAATCGCGCGCGCCCTGGCCACCGACCCGCAGCTGATCGCGCTGGACGAACCCGCCGCCGGCATGAACGCCACCGAAAAGGTGCAACTGCGCGAGCTGATCGACCGCATCCGCAAGGACGACCGCACCATCCTGCTGATCGAGCACGACGTGAAGCTGGTGATGGGCCTGTGCGACCGCGTGACCGTGCTCGACTACGGCAAGCAGCTCGCCTCCGGCTCACCGGCCGACGTGCAGAAGGACCCCAAGGTGATCGAGGCCTACCTCGGCACCGGCGGCCACTGATCAAGGATTGACCCAAATGGCAAACACACTCCTCAAAGTCAGCGGTCTGAAGGTCGCATACGGCGGTATCAAGGCCGTCAAAGGCATCGATCTCGAGGTGCGCGAAGGTGAGCTGATCTCGCTCATCGGCTCCAACGGTGCCGGCAAGACCACCACGATGAAGGCCGTCACCGGCTCGCTCGCCTACGAGGCCGGCGACATCGAATACCTGGGCAAGAGCATCAAGGGCAAGGGCGCGTGGGACCTGGTGAAACAAGGTCTGGCCATGGTGCCGGAAGGCCGTGGCGTGTTCACCCGCATGACCATCACCGAGAACCTGCAGATGGGCGCCTACATCCGCAAGGACAAGGCCGGCATCGCACAGGACATCGAGAAGATGTTCGGCATCTTCCCGCGCCTGCGCGAGCGCAAGGACCAGCTGGCCGGCACCATGAGCGGCGGCGAGCAGCAGATGCTGGCCATGGCGCGCGCGCTCATGAGCCAGCCCAAGGTGCTGCTGCTCGACGAGCCGTCCATGGGCCTGTCGCCCATCATGGTGGACAAGATCTTCGAGGTCGTGCGCGACGTCTCCGCCCAGGGCGTGACCATCCTGCTGGTGGAGCAGAACGCCCGCCGCGCGCTGCAGATCGCCGACCGCGGCTACGTGATGGACTCGGGCGAGATCATCATGACCGGCGTGGGCCGCGACATGCTCGACGACCCCAAGGTGCGCGCCGCCTACCTCGGCGAATGACACGAATTCGGCCCCGATCGGGCCGAAAACTACAATCATGGGTTGCGCACCTCGGTGCCCAACCCATTTTTCATTCATGACCCAAGCCCAAACCCCCCCCACCGCCGAGACCGGTGCGCCTGCGGCGCACGACGACAACCAGCTCATCGCCGAACGCCGCGAGAAGCTCAAGGCGCTGCGCGAGGCGCAGAAACAGGGCCAGGGGGTGGCGTTTCCCAACGACTTCAAGCCGGTCGACAAGGCGGCCGATCTGTTCGCCCGCTATGGCGAAACCACCAAGGAAGCGCTGGAAGCCGAGCCGGTGCGCGCCAGCGTGGCCGGTCGCATGATGCTCAAGCGCGTGATGGGCAAGGCCAGCTTCGCCACGCTGCAGGACGCGTCCTTCGGCCCCTCCGGCGGCCGCATCCAGATCTACGTGAACAACGACGGCGTGGGCGAGGCGCAGCACGGCGCCTTCAAGCACTGGGACCTGGGCGACATCATCGCGGTCGAGGGCGTGCTCATGCGCACCCGCACCGGCGAGCTCACCATCCAGGCCGACCGCATCCGCCTGATCACCAAGAGCCTGCGCCCGCTGCCCGACAAGTTCCACGGCATCGCCGACCAGGAGATCAAGTACCGCCAGCGCTACGTGGACCTGATGACCGACGAAACCGCCCGCAGGCGCTTCGTCGCGCGCAGCCAGGCCCTGGCCAGCATCCGCGACTTCATGGTGAGCCACGGCTTCCTGGAAGTGGAAACGCCCATGCTGCACCCGATCCCCGGTGGTGCCAACGCCAAGCCGTTCAAGACCCACCACAACGCGCTCGACCAGGAGATGTTCCTGCGCATCGCGCCGGAGCTCTACCTCAAGCGCCTGCTGGTGGGGGGCTTCGACCGCGTGTTCGAGATCAACCGCAACTTCCGCAACGAAGGCATCAGCGTCCGCCACAACCCCGAGTTCACCATGATGGAGTTCTATGCGGCGTACTGGAACTACCAGGACCTGATGGACTTCAACGAACAGCTCATCCGCCACGTGGTGCGCCAGGTCCGCGGCGACGAGCCGCTGACCTACCAGGGCCAGCCGGTGGACATCCTGTCGCCCTTCGAGCGCCTGACGATCCGCGAGGCCATCGTCAAGTACACCGACGCGGGCGACAGCGTGGACGATGCCGCCTGGCTGCAGGCGCAGCTCAAGAAGCTGGGCCTGAGCGAGGAAAAGCACCAGCTCTCCGGCCGCAGCCTGCCCAGCCTGCAGGTGCTGTACTTTGAAGAAAAGGTCGAGGACAAGCTCTGGAACCCGACCTTCATCATGGACCACCCGACCGAGATCTCGCCGCTGGCCCGCGCCAACGACGCGAACCCCGCGGTCACCGAGCGCTTCGAGCTCTACATCACCGGACGCGAGTTCGGCAACGCCTTCTCGGAGCTCAACGACGCCGAAGACCAGGCCGCGCGCTTCCAGGCGCAGGCGTCTGCCAAGGACGGTGGTGACGAAGAGGCCATGTACTACGACGCCGACTACATCCGCGCGCTGGAGTACGGCATGCCCCCCGCCGGCGGTTGCGGCATCGGCATCGACCGCCTGATGATGCTGCTGACCGACAGCCCCAGCATCCGCGACGTGATCCTCTTCCCCGCGCTGCGCCGCGAAGGCTGATCAGAAGTTCAGTTTCAGGATCGCCTTGCGCGGGTCCTTGCGCAAGGCGTCCAGGGCCTGGCGCAGCCAGTCCAGGTGGGCCTGGGCGTCCTGCTGAAGTTCGGGGGTGGGGTCGGGCAGCAGCGCCACGACGATCTTGAACTTCAAGGTGGTGCCCACGGGCAGTTGCACCGAAGGCCGCAGGCCGCCGGCCACGATGCCGGTGGCCGCTGCCAGGGCCTGTGCTTCGCGCACCGGGCCTTCCATCAGCAACGCCAGGGTGCTGTCGTCGACCCGGCTCGCCGTGTCCACGTCGCGCGCCACCGAGCGCAACAGCGAGCCGGTGATCACCAGCGCGCGATCGGCCACTTCGCGGCCGTGCTGTTCGACAAACCAGGCGTGGTTGTCCAGGCCGATCAGCAGCAGCGCGCTCTGGTGTCCGTAGCGCTGGCCCCGCACCACGCTGTCGTGCAGCCGCAGCATGAAGTTGTGGCGGTTGGTCAGGCCGGTGAGCGGCTCGGTCAGCGCCAGTGCGCGGGCGCGGGCCTGGGCTTCGTGCTGCAGGGACGAGCGCTGCAGCAGGCCGTAGATCAGCAAGGGCGCTTCGAGGGCGGCGGCGATCACCATGCCGTATTGCGACAGGAAACCCGATGAGATCAGGCCGAAGTTGCGCATCACCGGCAGTGCCCCGGCCAGCAGGACCGGCAGCATGCCCAGCGCGATCCAGCGCACCCAGCGGTCGCCCGTGCGCCAGGCGGCCCAGAGCATGGCGTAGACCAGCGCCAGGGTGGCCGCCGAGGCGGCCGTGACCGCCTGCAGGGTCCAGCCGTCCGGGGATGTCGTGTCCCACACGATGAGGCCCACGAGCAGAACGGGCATCGCCAGGGCCGAGCGGTCCAGCCAGCGACCGATGCGCCGGGGTTGCACCACCTGCCTCACGAAGAGCAGGCCGCAGACGGCGGTCAGGGGCATCAGCACGAACTCTGCCAGGCCGTTCCAGCGCGCCGAATCCGGCCAGAGAAATTGCCCGGCCACGCCCAGCGACGAGGCCATCGCCAGGCCCAGGACCGTGATGTAGACCGCGTAGGCCGCAAAGCTGGTGTCCCGGAACACCAGGGCATTGGCCAGGGCCGTGGCCGTGAGCAACAGCGTCATGCCGAAGTACGCCCCCAGCAGGAACTGCTGGTGGATGCGCAGTTCGCGCAGCGTGTTGTGGTTGTGGATCTGCAGGGTGCCGGAGAAGGGCACGCGCGCGTGCTCGATCCGCACCCAGTAGGTCACCACGGCATCGGTGCGCGGGTCGAGCGAGAACACCGGGTAGCGGTCGGGGAAGGCCCAGTCGCTCACCGCCAGGCGGTCGCCGGCGTGCTGGGCTTTCCATTCGCCGTTGGCCAACTGGTGGTAGAGGGTGATGCGGTCGGTGCCGGAGCGCGCCAGCTCCAGTTCCCAGCGGGCGTGGTCATCGAGGGCCTGGGCGTCGAAACGCACCCACAGCGCGGCGCCGTCGGCCAGTGTCAGGCGGTGTTCGGCGCTGCGCACGGCAAAAGGCAGTTCGTGCTGCCGCGCCTGCACCTCCTGCACCGTGAGCTGGCCGCCGGGATCGACCCAGTACAGGCTGCGCTGGGCCAGGGGCACGCTGGGCTGCGAGCCGTCCAGCACCACGGGGGCCACGTCGGCGGCCACCGCGTGAAGCACAGGAAACAGCGAGAAGAAGACCACCGTCAGCCAGGCGACCAGCCTGCGAGCACGACGGGTCCCGGGCGTCGCACCCTTCCACAAGACATCAGACATCCCTCGATTGTGTCGCCTGTGGCGCCCACCGCGCGTGACGCAGGTCCGCTGTCGGGCACCGTCCGTAAAAAAAGAAGCCCCGGGGTCGTGAAACCGCCGGGGCCGTGGTGGCAACTGGGGACAGCGGGTCAGGCGTAGGCGGCCAGCGCCTTGCGCATTTTCTTCATGGCCGCCACCTCGATCTGGCGCACGCGTTCGGCGCTCACGCCGTACTCGGCCGCCAGTTCGTGCAGCGTCATGCCGCCAGAGCCGTCGTCGTTCACCTTGAGCCAGCGCTCGCTCACGATGCGGCGCGAGCGCTCGTCGAGCTCGCTCATGGCGCGCGCCACGCCTTCGGTGGCCAGCGCATCGCGCTGGGCCGACTCCAGCACCGCCGTGGGTTCGTGGGTGGCATCGGCCAGGTAGGCGATGGGGCCGAAGCTGTCCTCGCCGTCGTCGCCCGGGGCGGGGTCGAGCACCACGTCGCCGCCGGAGAGTCGCGTTTCCATTTCGCGCACTTCTTCCGGCTTCACGTTGAGTTCGCGCGCCATCACGCCCACTTCGTTGTCCGACAGCACCTCGCGGTGGGTGTCGCCGTCGAGCGCGTCGGCGCGGAAGCCCTGTTTGCGCGAGCGCAGGTTGAAGAACAGCTTGCGCTGGGCCTTGGTGGTGGCCAGCTTGACCATGCGCCAGTTCTTCAGGATGTACTCATGGATCTCGGCCTTGATCCAGTGCATGGCGTAGCTCACCAGGCGCACGCCTTGGTCGGGGTCGAAGCGCTTGACGGCTTTCATCAGACCGACGTTGCCTTCCTGGATCAGGTCGCCATGGGGCAGGCCGTAGCCCAGGTACTGGCGCGAGATCGACACCACCAGGCGCAGGTGGGACATCACCAGCTGGCCGGCGGCGTCCAGGTCGTTGTCATCGCGCAGGCGGCGGGCGGCCTGCTGCTCCTGCTCCAGCGTGAGCAGCGGCAGGCGGTTGACCGCGGAAATGTAGGCGTCCAGGTTGCCCAGGGGCGGTACGAGCGCCCAGGGATTCGCCACGGCGATCGAGCCGGTGGTGGCGGTGGCAACAGGAGCTAGCGTGTGGGACATGTGAACCCTCCTCAGGTGTCTGCGAAGCATGTTAGCACTCTCTATGAGCGAGTGCTAAAGCCAAAGTTCCATGCCCTGCCCGGTCCGTGGTTTCTGGCCGCCACGGGTCGAAACGCCCTGGAAAGCCTGTCAATTGAAAACTTTTGAATCAAAAACAGGTTGTTTTCATGGTGTTTTCCCACTTCGGACCATGCCCACCCTCTACCATGACGCGCCCGGCCGCAGACTGAAAGGACCCCCAGGAATGACACCGCGACAGCTCCGGTATTTTTTGCGCATCGCTGAACTGGGCAGCTTCAGCCGGGCGGCGGCTGTCCTGTTTGTCGCCCAGCCCGCGCTCTCGCGCCAGATCAAGCAGCTGGAGGAGGAGCTCGGGGTGACCCTCTTCGTGCGCTCGGACAGCGGGGCCCGGTTGACCGAGGCCGGCGAGCTGATGGCCAGCCGCTCGCGCGAACTGCTGCAGTACATGGAGAACCTCCGCAGCGACGTCGGTGCGCTGGCCGTCAGCGTGCAGGGCCAGTTCTGCTTCGGCATGCCACCCTCGCTGTGCGACCTGATGACGGTGCCGCTGATGGAGCAGTACCACCGCCAGTACCCGGCGGTGCGCCTGTCGATCACCGAGGGCATCAGCTCCTCCATCTACCAGCAGGTGCTGGCCGGTGATCTGGACGCCGGCATCGTGTCGTCCACCGAATCCATGCGCGGTCTGGAGTCGCGCTCGCTCATCACCGAGCCGCTGGTCCTGGCGCATCCGAAAGGGATGGACATCGAGCGGCGGCCGGATGGCACGGTGGAACTCGAACAGGTGGTCCAACATCCCCTCGCGCTGACGCGCTCGCCCAACGCCATGCGCGTCATCCTGGACGAGGCGCTCAAGCGCAGCGGGCTGAAGGTCAAGCTGCTGTTCGAGAGCAATTCGACGCGGCTGCTGGTGAAGACGGTCTCGCGCGGCCTCGGATGCACCGTCAACCCGTACAGCGCCATGCACGACGAGCACCGGGCAGGGGCGATCTCGCTCGCGCCGGTGCACGGCCTGCATGTCACCTGGTCGTTGATCTACTCGCGTGAACGCAGCATGCCCGCGGCCGGGCAGAAGCTGGTCGAACTCTTCCACGGCATCGCGCAGAGGCACATGGCCGCGGGCGACTGGCCGGGCGCGGTTCAGGTTTAGGTTCGATGCCTATTTGATATTGGTGATCGCCAGGCAAACCCAATAGTCTCCGGGGCCTGCACTGCCGTTCCCGACGGTGCGGTTCGACCACAGGAGACTCGATGAACACGAAAACGAAACCCACCCCCAAGGTGGTGCCCTCCAACACGCCGTCGCGCCACCTCAAGCGGGCCGACCTCGATGCCATGGCCGCCAAGGTGTCCAACTGGGGGCGTTGGGGTCCCGACGACGAGATCGGCACCCTCAACCATGTGAAGCCGTCCGACCTGGTCGGCGCCGCCGGCCTGATCAGAAAGGGCAAGGCCATCTCGCTGGGCCTGGACTTCAACTTCCGGGGTCCGCAATCGGGCTGGGGCGGCCGCTTCAACCCGATCCACTCCATGCTCGCCACGGGGACCGATGCCGTCGCCGGCAACCAGGACCACCTGGGACTGCGCTACGCCGACGACATGGTGACCATGCCTCTGCAGTGCGGCACGCAATGGGACGCGCTCGGCCACATCTTCTACGGCGACAAGATGTGGAACGGCTATGAGGCCACGCTGGTCGATGCCACGGGCGCGAAGAAGAACGGCATCGAGAAGACGCGCGACAAGATGGTCGGCCGGGGCGTGCTGCTCGACGTGGCCCGGTTCAAGGGCGGCGACTCGCTCGCGCCCGGCTACGGCATCAGCAGCCAGGACCTGGACGACTGCGCGAAGGCCCAGGGGGTCGAGATCCGCCCGGGCGATTTCGTGATCGTGCGGACCGGCCACATGGAGCACTGCCTGGACGCCGACGACTGGGGCGGCTACGCCGGCGGCGATGCCCCCGGCCTGCGTTTCGAGACCTGCGAATGGATCCACCGCAAGGACATCGCCGCCATCTGTTTCGACACCTGGGGCTGCGAAGTCCGCCCGAACGAAAGCATGGAAATCGGTCAGCCCTGGCACTGGGTGGTGATTCCCATGATCGGCATCACCATGGGCGAGATCTTCAACGTGCGCGAACTCGCCCAGGACTGCCTGGCCGACGGCGTCTACGAGTTCTTCTTCTGCGCGCCGTCGCTGCCGATCACCGGCGCGGTGGGCTCTCCCATCAATCCCATTGCCATCAAGTAAAGGACGAAGCCCAATGGCCGCCCAACAGAACAAAGTCATCGTCACCTGCGCGGTGACGGGTTCGATCCACACGCCGTCGATGTCGCCGCACCTGCCGGTCACCGCGTCGGAGATCGAAGAAGCCGCCGTCGGTGCCGCCGAGGCCGGCGCCTCCATCGTGCACCTGCACGCGCGCCATCCGGTTGACGGGCGCCCCTCGCAGGACCCGGACCTGTTCATGAAATTCCTGCCGGCGATCCGCGAGCGCTCGAATGTGGTCATCAACCTCACCACCGGCGGCGCACCGAACATGCTGGTGGAAGAGCGCCTGCAACCCGCGCTCAAACTCAAGCCCGAAGTGGCCTCGCTGAACATGGGCTCGATGAACTTCGGCCTGTACCCGATGCTGAACCGGTTCAAGGAATTCAAGAACGACTGGGAGCGCCCCTACCTGGAGGGGTCGGACGACCGGGTGTTCAAGAACACCTTCCGCGACATCAAGTACATCCTCGAATCCTGCGCCGACAACCACACGCGTTTCGAGATCGAGTGCTACGACATCGGTCACCTGTACACCGCGGCCCACTTCATGGACCGCGGCATCGTCAAGGGCCCGCTGCTGATCCAGTCGGTGTTCGGCCTGCTGGGCGGCATCGGCCCGCACCCCGAAGACGTGATGCAGATGAAGCGCACGGCCGATCGCCTGTTCGGCTCGGACTACTACTGGTCGGTGCTGGGCGCGGGGCGCAACCAGATGCCCATCGCGACCATGGCCGCCGCCATGGGCGGCAACGTGCGCGTGGGCCTGGAGGATTCGTTGTGGGAGGGACCGGGCCAACTCTCGCGCAGCAACGCCGATCAGGTCAAGCGCATCGTCACGGTGCTCCAGGCGCTGAACCTCGAGGTGGCGACGCCCGACGAGACGCGGCAGATGCTGCAGCTCAAGGGCGCGGACCAGGTCGGTTTCTGATTCCCCGGGGCGCGCGCCGTGCGCGCCCCCACCACAACAATGGAGACAACATGTTCAAGATTTCAACTCTGCGGCCGTGGCTGATCGCGCCCGTGCTGCTCGTCGCAGCGGCGCAGGCCCTGGCGCAAGGCGCGGCGGCCTACCCGAACAAGCCCATCCGCATCATCGTGCCGTTCGCGGCGGGCATCTCGCCCGATGTCGTGGCGCGCATCCTGGGCGACAAGCTGGCCCAGGCCTGGGGGCAGCCGGTGGTCATTGACAACAAGCCCGGCGCGTCCGGGATGATCGGCGCCGAGGCGGCGGCCAAGAGCGCGCCGGACGGCTATACCCTGCTGATGTCGGTGACCGCCATCATGTCGATGAACCCGCACATCTACTCGAAGATGGGCTACGACCCGCTGAAGGACTTCAAGCCGGTGTCGCACATCCTCAACGTGCCCTTCGTCGTGATCGCGGCGCCGAACAAGCCGATCTCCAGCATGGCGGACCTGATCGGCGCGGCGAAGAAGGACCCCGGCGCGATCGACTACGCCAGCCTGGGCGCCGGCTCGCATTCGCACGTGGCGGTGGAGTGGCTCATGAACCAGACCGGCATCAAGCTCAATCATGTTCCCTACAAGGCCAGCCCCTCGGCCGATGTCATGAGCGGCATGGTGTCCTTGTATTTCGACCCCATCGTCACCGCCATTCCGCTGGTGGCCGCGCAGAAGGTGAAGGCGCTGGCCATCTCGACCTTGCAGCGTTCGCCGGCCTTGCCCAACGTGCCGGCGATCTCGGAGACCGTGCCGGGCTTCGACACCTATGCCTTCCAGGGCATCTACGCCCCGGCGGGCACGCCTGACGCGATCGTCAACAAGCTCAACGCCGAGCTGGTCCGGATCGTCCGGCTGCCCGATGTGCAGAAGAAGCTCACCGACTTCGGCTACCTGCCGGTGGGCAGCAGCGTCGAGGCGTTCAAGAAGCTGGGCGAAGAGGACCATGCGCGTTACGGCAAGGTGATCCGCGACAACGGCATCCGCCTGGACTGAGCCCCGGCCCCTGCGGCAGGCGACGGCAAAGGCGACGACAATCGGTCCATGCCCATTGCCATCAATTCCGACGAAGTGCTCACCCCGCCCGTGGCCGCGGCCACCGTGATGGTGGTCCGGGACGGGCCCACCGGTCTGGAGGTCTTGCTCGTGCGCCGGCACGGCAATTCCGGCGTGCTCGGCGGCGTGCACGTCTTCCCCGGCGGCAAGCTCGACGCCGCCGACCGGCAGGCCGATCCGGCGGCGCTGGACCGACCCGCCGCGGCCTGCCGGGACGGCCTGTGTGAACCCGCGCTGGACGCCGACACCGCGCTGGGCCTGCACGTGGCGGCCTTGCGCGAGACCTTCGAGGAGTGCGGCTTGCTGCTGGGCCAGGCGAACGCCGCCCGGCATGTGCAGCCCGTGCGCGAGCAGACGGCCGCCGGCCTGGCCTTCGCTGCGGCCCTGCAGGCCCAGGGCCTGCCCATCCCCACCGCTGCCGTGCTGCCGTGGTCGCGCTGGGTGACGCCCCGGGTGCCCTCCGTGACCAACAAGCGCTTCGACACGCGTTTCTTCGTGGCCCCGGCGCCGGACGACCAGGCGGTGGAACACTGCGCCCGCGAGGCCACGGAAGCCGTGTGGCTGTCGCCGCGCCGCGGGCTGGAACGCTACTGGGCCGGCGAGATCGACCTGGCCCCGCCGCAGATCATGAGCCTGAGCGAGCTCAGCCGGCTGGCCGATGTGGCGCAGGTGCTGGCCGCCGCGCGCAGCCGCCCGCCGTCGCTGATCGAGCCCGAGCCCTTCGATGAAGACGGGCGGCGCGTGATCTGCTATCCCGGCGATCCGAGACACAGCATCGCCGCCCGGGTCTGGCCCGGCCCGACGCGCCTGCTGCACCGCAACCAGCGCTTCGAGCCCGAGGGCGGCCTGGCCGCGCTGCTGGGCTGAAGCGACCGGAACTCCCCTCCCTGAAAACCGTCCAAGGGGCTTGTGCCCTCAACAGGAGCCGACCATGCGTTTGCCTTTGTGGTGTTTGACCGGTGTCTGCCTGCTGTCCGCCTGCAGCGGCTACGCACCGACGGCCGATATGGCCGGTCTGAACCGGGATCAGGTCGTGGCGCGCTTGGGCCCTCCCGAGACCACGCGCCAGATCGACGGCGGAAGCCGGCTGGAATTCCCCCGCGGACCTTATGGCCGCCACACCTGGTTCGTGGACCTCGATGCGGCCGGTCGCGTGGTCCGCTCGGAGCAGGTGCTCACCGAGCGGCACTTCACCCAGATCCTGCCCGGCATGAGCGCCGAGCAGGTGCGTGAGAAGCTGGGGCGTCCCGGCGAGGTGCAGGGGCTCGGGCGGGACCGGGGCAGCTACTGGGCCTACCGCTACGAGAACCCGTTCTGCCGCTGGTTCGAGGTCGAGATTTCCCGCGAGCAGCAGGTGCGCTCGGCGGGTTACGGCGAACCGCCCGAATGCCGCAAGCAGGATCAGACCTTCTCGCCCGGCGGGTGAGGGTCGCGGCGGTTCAGATCACGCCGAAACGGTAGAGCGTGGTGGCCTGGTAGGGCCGGCCGGGCGCCACGACGTTCTGCGGCAACGCCGGGCAATTGGGGGCATTGGGGAAATGCTGAGGCTCCAGGCAAATGGCCGCACGGGGCCGGTGCCGAACGCCCCACTTGCCGAGGTCGGGGCGTTCGGCCACACCGAGCTGGCCGGCGGTGTACACCTGCAGCAGCGGTTCTGTCGTCCACACTTCCAGGCTGCGGCCACTGGCTTCGCTGTGCAGCTGCGCGCAGTGGCGCAACGGCGCGGTGGGCTGGGCTTCCAGCACATAGCTCAGGTCGATGTCGGGAAGGGTGCCCAGCACCTGGGCCGTGCGCAGGTCCTGCGGGTGGCCGTCGAGCGGCACGCGGGCCCCGGTGGCGATGCCGTCGGCGCCGGTGGCCAGCACCTCGCGCGACAAGGGCACCTGCAGCACGTGGCCGTCGATGCGCTGGCCCTGGTCCACGCCATCCAGGTTGAAGTAGATGTGGCTGGTGAAGCTCGCGGGGCCCGGGTCGTCGAGCGCGGTGGCCGTGTGCTCGAGGATCAACGCGTTGTCGTCGCCGAGGCGGTAGGTCAACTGCAGGTCCAGCGTGCCGGGGAAGTCATCTTCGGCGGTGAGGAAGCGGTGGTGCAGGTGCAGCGTCTGCGCGTCGGGCTGCGTGGCGTCGAAGACCCGGTGGCGCGAACCGCGCGGTCCGCCGTGGATGCAGTGTGCACCCGCATTGGGCGTGAGGCGGTGTTCGCGGCCGTCGAGCGTGAAGCGCGCGCCGCCGATGCGCCCGGCGTAGCGGCCCACGAAGGCGCCCATGGAGGGCGAGCCGCTGATCACATCGGCCAACCGGTCGTAGCCCAGCGCCACGTCGTCCAGCGCGCCCGAGCGGTCGGGCACCACGATCTGCAGCACCTTGGCGCCGAGGTTGGTGACGGCCACCACCATGCCCTGCGCGTTGCGCAGGAAGAAGAGGGCGGTGGGCCGGCCGTCCACTTCACCTTGGAAGCGCGCCGGGTCGAGCAGATGGGGGTAGGGCTGGGTGCTCATCGGCCCTATTGTGGGCCGAGCGCGTGAATCAGCTCGCCCAGGCGCTCCCGCTCGGCCGGCCGGAGGTCGGTGAGCGGCGCGCGCACCGGGCCGGCGCCATGGCCCACCAGTTGCGCACCGGCCTTCACGATGCTCACCGCGTAGCCCGGGCCCTGGTTGCGGATGTCGAGGTAGGGCATGAAGAAGGACTTCAGCAAGCGGTGCTGCGTGGCGTGGTCGTCGCTGCGCACCGCCTCATAGAAGGCCATGGCCGTCTTCGGGATGAAGTTGAACACCGCCGACGAGTACACCGGCGTGCCCAGCGCCTTGTAGGCCGCGGCATACACCTCGGCCGTGGGCAGGCCACCCAGGTAGGAGAAGCGCTCGCCCATCTTCAGGTGGATGGACATCATGAGCTCGATGTCGCCGATGCCGTCCTTGAAGCCGATCAGGTTGGGGCAGCGATCGGCCAGGGTGGCCAGCGACTCGGGCGTGAGTTTGCAGACGTTGCGGTTGTAGACGATCACGCCGAAGTTCACGCTCTTGCAGACCTGCTCCACGTGGGCCATCAGGCCGGCCTGGCCGGCTTCGGTGAGGTAGTGTGGCAGCAGCAGCACGCCGTGCGCGCCCTGGCGCTCGGCCTCCTGCGCGTGGGCGACGGCGGTGCGGGTGGGCCCGCCGGCGCCGGCGATGATGGGCACCTTGCCCCGGCAGGTGGTCACCGCCGTGCGGACCACCTCGCTGTACTCGGTGCCCGAGAGCGAGAAGTACTCGCCCGTGCCCCCGGCCGCGAACAGGGCGCTGGCCCCGTAGGGCGCGAGCCACTCCAGGCGCGCGGCATAGCCCTTCGGGTCGAAATCGCCTTGCGCGTCGAAGTCGGTCACCGGGAACGACAGCAGGCCGCTGCCGACGATGGATTTGAGTTCCTGAGGGTTCACGGGCGGGCTCAGTCCAGTTTGATGTTGGCCTCGGCGACCACCGCGCCCCAGCGCTTGCGCTCGGCGTCGAAGAAGCGGTCCTGCTCGGCCGACTGCATGGTCACCACCTCGGCACCCTGGCCGGTCAGCCGGGCGCGCACATCGGGGCTGCGGATGGCCTTGATCAGCTCGGCGTTCAGGCGCGCGATGAGCGCGGGCGGTGTGCCGTTGGCGACCAGCACCCCTTGCCAGGTGCCGGACTCGAAGTCCTTGACACCCTGTTCGGCCAGCGTCGGCACTTCGCCCACCAGCGGCATGCGCGTCTTCTTGGAGATGCCCAGCACCTTGAGCCGGCCGCTCTGCACGTGCGGCAGCGTGGCCAGCATGCCGTTCATGATCACCTGGGTCTGGCCGGCCACCGTGTCGGTCACGGCCTGCGAGCCGCCCTTGTAGGGCACGTAGGTCCACTTGGCGCCGGTGGCGCGCTCCACGGCCACGCCGGCCACGTGCGGTGCGCTGCCCACGGCCGTCACCGCGAAGTTCAGGTCGGTGGTCTTGGACAGGGCCACCAGCTCCTTGAGGTTGTTGGCTTTTACCGAGGGATGCACGGCCAGCATGTGCGGGGAGTACGCCAGCATGGTCACGCCGCGCAGGTCCTTGCCCGGATCGAACGAGAGCTTGGTGTAGACCGCCGGGCTGATGGCCAGCGCGCCCACGTCGCACAGCAGCACGGTGTGGCCGTCGGGCGCGGATTTCGCCACCAGGTCGGCCCCCAGGTTGCCGTTGGCGCCGGGCCGGTTTTCCACGATGACCGGCTGGCCCAGGCTGTCGGAGAGCGGCTGGCTGATGGCGCGCGCGATGATGTCCGACGAGCCGCCCGGCGGGTAGGGCACGATGATCTTCAGCGGCTTGTTCGGAAAGCTCTGCGCGTGCGCGGGCAGGCCCGCGGTGGCGATGGCGGCGGCGGACGACGCCAGCAGCTGTCTGCGGTTCAGTGACATGGTGTTCCCTTTCGTGGTCGCGGTGGAAGCGGTTCAGAAGCGCGGTTGCTGGCCGGTGAAGCCCGGATCGATCTTTTGCATCTGAGCCAGGTCGTTGCGGTTGCGGATGCCGCAGTGCCGGTAGTTGTCGTGCAGGCGGGCGAGCGCCTCGCGGTCGAGCGTCACGCCCAGCCCAGGGGTGGTTGGCACGTTCAGGGCGCCGGCCTCGAAACGCAGGCGCCCGCCGGCGATCACCTCGTCGTCCTGCCACGGGTAGTGGGTGTCGCAGGCGTACGAGAGGAGGGGCACCGAGGCGGCCAGGTGGGTCATGGCCACCAGGCTGATGCCCAGGTGCGAGTTGGAGTGCATCGACAGGCCCAGGCCGAAGGTCTGGCACATCGTCGAGAGGCGCTGGGTCGCGCGCAGACCGCCCCAGTAGTGGTGGTCGCTGAGCACGATCTTCACCGGGCAGCCCCGCTCGGCGTTGCGGCGGAACTCGTCGAAGTCGGTCACGACCATGTTGGTGGCGAGTGGCACATCGCTGGCTTTCGCGACGGCGGCCATGCCGTCCAGACCGGGGGCCGGGTCTTCGTAGTACTCCAGCACGCCGCGCAGGCGATCGAGCACGCTCAGGCTGGTGGCCACCGTCCAGTTGCCGTTGGGGTCGATGCGCAAGGGCGCGCCAGGGAAGGCCCGCGCCAGCGCCAGGATGCCCTCGGCTTCCTGATCGGGCGGCAGGGCGCCGGCCTTGAGCTTGATGCTCTGGAAACCGTGCTCACCGATCATGCGGCGCGCCTGCGCCACCAGCTGCTCGGGCGTGAGCGCCTCGCCCCAGGGGTCGGCGGCATAGGGGCGGTCGATGTGTTCGGCGTGCTTGTAGAACAGGTAGGCGCTGAATGGCACGGCCGCGCGCGCGGCGCCGCCCAGCAGGTCCACCACCGGCGCCTGGGCGAGCTGGCCCTGCAGGTCCATCATCGCCACCTCGAAGGCGCTGACCACCTTGGCCACGGTCTTGGAGACGTGGGTGCCCGGCGCCAGCGACACCTGGGTGCCCAGGAACTCCGAGATGGTGGCCTTGGGTGTGACCAGCGCGGCCACGCGCACCTCCATCTCGTTGAGCGCCCAGGGCGACAGGCCCGTGAGCGCTGGCGCGGCCTTGGCCATTGCGTCGAGCATGGGCTGGTCGCCGTAGCTCTCGTTGATGCCGACCAGGCCCGAGTCGGTTTCGATCTCGATGATCGAGCGCAGGGCCCAGGGCTCGTGGATGCCGGCGGCATTGAGCAGCGGCGGATCGCGGAACGCGATGGGCGTCACGCGCACATGGCGGATGGCGTGCGAGGTCATGGCCGTGGGCGTCGGTGGCTTACTTGGCGAACACGCTGGGCAGCCACAGCGAGAAAGCGGGCACGTAGGTCACCAGCATCAGACACACGGTGAGCGCGCCGTAGAAGGGCAGGATGGAGCGCATCACCTGCCCGACCGATATGCCCCCGATCGCACAGCCGACGAACTGGGTCACGCCCACCGGCGGCGTGTTCAGGCCGAGCGCGCAGTTGATCAGCATGACGATGCCGAATTGCGCGGGGTCCATGCCGAAGTGCATGGCGATGGGCAGGAAGATCGGCGTGCACACCAGGATGGTGGCGGCCATGTCGAGGAAGGTGCCCAGGATGAACAGCAGGATGTTGATCATCAGGAAGATGACCCACGGGTTGTCGGACACCGAGGTCATCAGCTCGCCGGTCTTCTGCGGCACTTCGTACAGCGCCATGAAGTAGCCGAAGGCCGACGAGATGCCGATCAGCAGCAGCACCACGCCGGTCGTCTTGCTGGCCTTGGCGCAGGCCTTGAGGAAGTCCTTCCAGGACAGCGAGCGGTAGACCAGCACGGTCACCACCAGTGCCCACAGCACGGCGGTGGCCGCCGACTCGGCGGCAGTGAACACGCCGGAGAGGATGCCCACGAGGATGATGACCACGATCAGCAGACCTGGCAACGCGCCCAGCCAGGCCGACAGCACCTCGCCCCAGCCCGGGAACTTGCCGCGCGTGGGGTAGCCGCGCTTGACCGCCACGTAGTAGGCAGCGGCCAGGTTGCACACCGTGAGCAGCACCGCCGGCACGATGGCGGCGAGGATCAGGTTGAGCACGCTGACCGAGGCGATGCCGGTGGTGGCCAGGGTGAAGATGATCAGGTTGTGCGAGGTCGGCATGAGCACGCCGACCAGCGCGGCGTGGGTGGTGACGTTGACCGCGTAGTCGGCGTCGTACCCCTCCTTCTTCATCAGCGGGATCATCACCGAGCCCATGGCGGAGACGTCGGCCAGCGCCGAGCCGGCCACGCCGCCGAACAGCGTGCAACCCACCACGTTGCTCATGCCCAGGCCGCCGCGCACATGGCCCACCAGGCTGTTGGCGAAGCGCACGATGCGGTCGGCGATGCCGCCGTAGAGCATGAGCTCGCCGGCGAACACGAAGAAGGGGATGGCCATGAAGGAGAAGACCTGCATGCCGCCGACCATCTTCTGGAAGACGATGGGCACCGGCACGCCCGCATAGAGCACGGTGGCGACCGACGCGAGGCCGATGGAGAACGCCACCGGCACGCCGATCAGCAGCAGGACGAGGAAGGTGACGGAGAGGACAGCCAATTCCATGATGGGTATTTCGTGTAGGGGTCAGGGAAAGGCGTCAGTGCCAGGCCGGCACCACTTCTTCATCGCGCAGCAGCGCGACGATGTGCTCGAAGGAGAACAGCACAATGAGCACCCCCGCGATCACGAGGGCCAGGTAGTCCAGGCCGGCGGGCAGGCCCAGCATGGGATCGAGTTCGTCCCACTTGAGCTTCGTCCAGATCCAGCCGCTCCAGGTCATGATGGCGCCGAAGAGTGCGACCAGTGCGTGGATCAGAATTTCCACCTTCAGGCGCATCCACTCGGGCAGCAGCGAGACCAGCGACTCCAGGCCGATGTGGCCGGCGTCGCGCACGCCCACCGCCACACCCAGGGCGGTGATGTAGAGCACCAGCTGCAGCGCCAGGGCCTCGGTCCAGGTCGGGGTGTCGTTGAACACGTAACGACCGACCACCTGGGTCTGCACCGACAGGATCAGCACGATCAGGCCCACGATGGCCAGCACCAGGCAGGCCTTGCTCAGGCGCGCGCACAGGCGGTTGAGCCAGAGGTTGGCGGGCAGACGGTGGAAGGCGGGGTCGACGGGCAGCGGTGCGGTCATGGGCACATCCGGGAAACGGGAAATGAACCGACCCACGCGGTCGGCGACCGCGTGGGCGATGGGGGTGCAGGCTTACTTGGCGTCCTGCACGGCTTTCACGAGGCGCTGCAGGTCCGGCGTGGTCATGAACTTGTCGTACACCGGCTTCATGGCGGTCTGGAACTCGGCCTTGTTCAC
Source organism: Hydrogenophaga sp. GW456-12-10-14-TSB4 (assembly GCF_059424305.1). Taxonomy (NCBI): domain Bacteria; kingdom Pseudomonadati; phylum Pseudomonadota; class Betaproteobacteria; order Burkholderiales; family Comamonadaceae; genus Hydrogenophaga; species Hydrogenophaga sp. GW456-12-10-14-TSB4. The sequence goes on from NZ_JBWKZH010000026.1 coordinate 60,944, forward strand.
GTCCTTGACCATCTCGGAACCGGCCTTGGTGACGATGTCGATCGCCTTGGCAGTCTGTTCGTCCCACTTCTGGCGCTGGAAGGTCACCGACTCTTTCGCGGCGGCGCGGAACAGCGCCTGGTCGGCGGGCGACATCTTGTCGAACACGGCCTTGGAGATGACCAGCATCTCGGGCGCCATCGAGTGCTGGGTGTACGAGTACACCTTCACCGCTTCGTAGTGCTTGAAGCCTTCGTAGGAAGGTTCGTTGTTCTCTGCGGCGTCGATCACGCCGGTCTTCAGGCCGGTGTAGACCTCGGCGGTGGCCATGGGCGTGGCGTTGGCGCCCATGGCGGTGGCCACGGCCACCCACAGGTCGGACTGCTGCACGCGGATCTTCATGCCCTTGACGTCGGCCAGGCTGCGCACCGGCTTCTTGGCGTAGATCGAGCGCGCGCCGCTGTCGTAGAAGGCCAGGCCGACCAGGCCCTGGTGTTCACAACCCTTGAGGATCTCTTCACCGATCGGGCCGTCCAGCACCGCGCGCATGTGTTCCGTCGAGCGGAACAGGAAGGGCATGGTGGGCACCAGGCTCTTGGGGCAGATCGCGTTGAGCGAGCTGATGTTGACGCGGTTCATGTCCAGCGCGCCGATCTTCACCTGGTCCAGGGTTTCCTTCTCGGAGCCCAGCGCGCTCTTGTTGAAGACCTTGATCTTGTACTTGCCGCCGCTGCGCTGGTCCAACAGCTGGCTCATGTGCCGCACGGCGGCGACCGTGGGGTAGTCGTCGCTGTTGTGCACGTCGGCCGATCGCAGCTCGGCGGCCTGGGTGGACAGCGCCAGCAGGCCGACGGCCAGGGCGAAGAGGTGGCGTTGCAGTTTCATTCGTGTCTCCGTTGGGTGGTTGGGTCGAGGTGAAGAAAACCATGCCGCCGCATCAGACGATGCAGTGCGGCTCGTCCAGGCCCCTCACGCCAGGACGCAGTGCAAAAACGCCACCGGCCAGCGGCTGATCGGCGAGATCGCCGCCGGGCCGGATGGAGGTGACAAAAAGGGTGTCGAGCCCGCTGCCGCCGAAGGCGCACATGGCGGGCTTCTTGACCGGCACGGCCAGCGAGCGGTCGAGTCGGCCGTCGGGTGTAAACCGGTGCACCAGGCCGGCGTCGTTGCCGCAGATCCAGTAGCCGCCGTCCTCGTCCACCGCCGCGCCGTCGGGCCGGCCGGGCAGGGCCTTCATGTCGACCCAGGCGCGCGGGTGGTGCGGCGTACCGCTGTCGGTGTCGTAGTCGTAGGCCCAGATGGTTTGCACGCTGGGGTGCGAGTCCGAGAGGTACATGGTCTTGCCGTCGGGGCTGAAGGCCATGCCGTTGGGCGTGATGAAGCCGCCCTGCAGCGCGCGCAGCGCGTTGCCGTCGAAGGCGTACAGGCTGCCCGCGGGCGCGGCCAGCGACATGTCCATCACCATGGTGCCGGCACGCAGCCGGCCCTGGCGGTCGCAGCGGCCGTCGTTGAAGCGCATGCCGCCCTGCGGGTGCTGCACGGTCGCGCACGGCGCCTGGGTGAGCGTGCCGTCGTCCTGCGGCGTGAGCACCGCCACACCGGTTTCCATGGCGGCCACCCAGCGGCCGTGCGGGGTGGCTTCGCTGCCCGCGGCCAGCGCGATGCAGCCGGCCATCTCGGGCGTGGCCCACTGGCGCGCGCGGCCGGTGGCGGCGTTCCAGCGCCAGAGCGCGCGGCCGGGAATGTCCAGCCAGAACAGGGACTGGCGCTGTGCGTCCCACACCGGGCTTTCGCCCACGCCGTTGCGCGCGTCGAGCACCAGTTCGGCCTGCGGGGTCATGGTGGGTGTGCCGTGAGGTTCAGAACAGCGGGCCGACCTTGACGAAGCCGCCGCCCTGGTAGATGGCGGCCGGGTCGTTCAGATCGGGTGCGCTGGTGCGCGCGAAGACGGCCTCGCGGAACACGTCCGAGGTGTCCCGGGGCACGTAGCCCACGTGGCGAGCGCGGCTGTTGTCCCACCAGGTCACGGCGTTGTCCGACATGCCGAACACGATGCTGTGGCCCAGCACCGGCGTGCTCAGGCAGGCGCTGATGAGGCGGTGCAGGTCGTCGAAGCTCAGCCAGGTGGCGAGCATGCGGCGGTCCTTGGGTTCGGGGAACGAGGAGCCGATGCGCACGCAGGCGGTCTCGATGCCGTGGCGGTCGAAGTACAGGCGCGCCAGGTCTTCGCCGAAGGCCTTGCTCAGGCCGTAGAAGCCGTCGGGCCGGGCCGGGTGGTCGGCGTGGATGGTCTCGCTCTGCTTGTAGAAGCCGGTCACGTGGTTGGAGCTGGCGAACACGATGCGCTTGACGCCGTGCCGCCGCGCGGCCTCGTACAGGTGGTACGCGCCCAGGATGTTGGCCTGCAGGATCGCGGCGAAGGGCGCCTCCACCGAGATGCCGCCCAGGTGAACGATGGCGTCGCAGCCCTGCACCATGGCATCGACCTCGTCCGCGTTGGCCAGGTCGGCCAGCGCGATCTCCTCGCCGGCTTTCGCGCTGCCCAGGTCGGCGCGGTCGGAGAGGCGCAGCACCTCGCAATTGCGCTTGAGGCGCTCGCGCAGTGCGGTGCCCAGTCCGCCGGCGGCGCCGGTGAGCAACAAGCGGTGGTGGGTCTTGAGGATGGCGTCCATGGTGTGTGCGGTCTTGTCTCGAAGGGCTTGGACTTTCACGAGCGGTTTGCTACAGTCCGGCCATCTTGTTGTCTGTTGTCGGTTGTCAGACAACTTGGGCGAATTGTGTGAACGCCACAATGGCGTGTCAAGGAAAAAACAATGCTCCCCGTGAAAACCCTAGGAGACGAGGCGATGCCGCTGGCAGCGCCGCCACCGCGCCCCCGCCGCCAGCGCGGCCTGGTGCCCGAAATCGTCGACACGCTGACCGCCGACGTGCGCGAAGGCCGCCTGCAGACCGGCGACAAACTGCCCACCGAATCCGAGCTGATGGCCCGCTTCGCGGTCAGCCGCACCGTGGTGCGCGAGGCCATCTCGCGCCTGCAGGCCTCGGGCCAGGTGGAGACGCGCCACGGCATCGGCACCTTCGTGATGGCGCCGCCCGAACAGAACAACTTCCGCGTCGCGCCCGAGGACTTCGCCACCGTGGCCGACGTCATCTCGCTGCTGGAACTGCGCATCAGCCTGGAGAGCGAGGCCGCCAGCCTGGCCGCGCAGCGCCGCGGCGAGCACCACCTGCAGAACATGGCCGCCGCGCTGGCCGCCTTCGAGGCCTCCATCGACGACGTCTCGGATGCCGTGCCCTCGGACTTCCAGTTCCACATGGAAGTGGCGCGCGCCACCGGCAACCGCCACTTCGCCGACCTCATGACCTACCTGGGCACGATGATCATTCCGCGCACCCGCCTCAACACCGCGAGCAGCGCGCCCGAAGGCCGCCTGGCCTACCTGCGGCGCGTGCACGGCGAGCACCAGAGCATCTACAACGCGATCCGGCTGCGCGACCCTGAAGCCGCGCGGCAGGCGATGCGCTTCCACCTCTCCAACAGCCGCGAACGCCTGCGCCGCGCCCAACCCGACACCCCTGCATGACACATGGCACCAGCGGCGCGGCCTTCTTCAGCCGGCCGCGCAACGTGGTCTTGCTCGCCACCCTGTGCTGCCTGTTGTGGGGCAGTGCCTACCCGGCGATCAAGAGCGGCTATGCGCTGCTGGCCATCGGCCGCGACGACACCGCCTCGCAGCTCGTGTTCGCGGGCTGGCGCTTCCTGCTGGCGGGCGTGCTGCTGCTGGGCATCGCGCACGCGATCGGGCGCCCGGTGTTCGCGCTACCGCGCGCCAGCCTGGGCCGCGTGGCCTTGCTCGGGCTGACGCAGACCTCGCTGCAATACGTGTTCTTCTACGTCGGCCTGGCCCACACCACCGGCGTCAAGGGCTCCATCCTGAACGCCACCGGCACCTTCTTCAGCGTGCTGCTGGCGCATTTCATCTACCACAACGACCGGCTCGACCACCGCAAGGCGCTGGGCTGCCTGGTGGGTTTCGCGGGCGTGATGGTGGTCAACCTGCGGGGCGGTGGCCAGGGCCTGGAGGCGGCTTTCACGCTGCTGGGCGACGGCTTCATCGTCATCGCCGCCTTCGTGCTCTCGGCCGCCAGCATCTACGGCAAGCGGCTGTCGCAGCGCATCGACGCCATGGTCATGACCGGCTACCAGCTCGCCATCGGCGGCCTGGCGCTGCTGCTGGCCGGCCATGCCTTCGGCGGTGCGCTGCACGGCCTGTCGCTCGCGCCGGCCTTGCTGCTGTTCTACATGGCCGTGCTCTCGGCGGTGGCGTTCACGCTGTGGGCCGCGCTGCTGAAATACAACCGCGTCGGCATGGTCTCGGTGTTCAACTTCCTCATTCCGGTGTTCGGCGCGCTGCTCTCCGCGCTGTTCCTGGGCGAGCAGATCCTGGCCTGGCGCAACGCCGTGGCCTTGCTGCTGGTGTGCGGCGGCATCTGGCTCGTCACGACCGACCGGCGTCCGCCGCCCAGCGCCGCCAACCCGGTGGGTTGACCGCAGCGCCAGCGGCGCTACAGTGCCCTTTCGCCAACGCGGTGCCGGTGGATCCGGCACCGCACCAGCCAAAGGGGTTGTCATGACGTGGTTGATCGTCGGCCTGGTGTTGTTCCTGGGCGTTCACTCGGTGTCCATCGTCTCGCCGCCGGGCCGTGACGCGCTGGCGCGGCGCATGGGCGAGGGCGGCTACAAGGGCGTGTACACGCTGATCTCTTTCGCCGGCCTGGCGCTGATCGTCTGGGGCTACGGCCTGGCGCGCCAGGCCCCGGTGACGCTCTACACGCCGCCCGCCGGCCTGCGCCACCTCGCGCTGCTGCTCATGCTGCCGGTCTTCGTGCTGCTGTTCGCGGCCTACCTGCCCGGGCGCATCCAGCGCGCGGCCAAACACCCCATGCTGCTGGCCGTGAAGTGCTGGGCGCTGGCCCACCTGCTGGCCAACGGCACGCTGGCCGACGTGCTGCTGTTCGGCGGCTTCCTGGCCTGGGCAGTGGCCGACCGCATCTCGGTCAAGCGCCGCGCGGCCGCCGGCCTGATGCGCAGCCCGCCCGCCTTGCCCGGCAGCATGGGCAACGACGCGATCGCCCTGGTCGGCGGGCTCGCGGTCTATGTCGTCTTTGTCTTCTGGGCCCACGCATGGCTGTTCGGCGTGCGCCCCATGGGGGTCTGACGGGGAACCCTGAGCGGTTCGCGCGCACCAACCGCCTTGCCGTCTCTTTTTCCGCCATCCCTTCCACACCGCCATGACACGTTCCTTCACCGCTCCCTTGCTGCCCCTGTTCGCCGCCGTGGGCACGCTGCTTGCCCCCGCCGTGCATGCGCAAGCCCCCGCCGTCACCACCGAACTCGTCGCACGCGGCCTGCACAACCCCTGGGCCGTGGCCTTCATCGGCGAGGGTCGCATGCTGGTGACCGAGCGGCCCGGCCGCATGCGCGTGATCGGGGCCGACGGCCGCGTGGGTGAGCCCCTGAAGGGCGTGCCCGACGTGGACGCGGTGGGGCAGGGCGGCCTGCTCGATCTGGTGACCGACCGCGATTTCGCGCGCAACCGCACGGTGCACTTCTGCTACGCCGAACCCGGTGCGATGGGCATGCGCAACTCCACCGCGCTGGCCTCGGCGCGCCTCTCGGCCGATGCCCGGTCGCTGGAGAACGTGAAGGTCATCTTCAGCCAGCAACCCAAGGTGAGCAGCCGGCTGCACTTCGGTTGCCGCATCGCGCAGGCCGACGACGGCAGCCTGTTCCTCGCGCTGGGCGACCGCTATCAGCGCATGGCCGATGCCCAGACGCTGGACAACCACCACGGCAAGGTGGTGCGCGTGCGCCCCGATGGCCGTGCCCACCCCGACAACCCCTTCGTGGGCCGGGCCGGCGCCTTGCCCGAGATCTGGAGCCTGGGCCACCGCAACGTGCAGGGCGCGGCGCTCGGACCCGACGGCCGCCTCTGGACCATCGAGCACGGCCCGCAGGGCGGCGACGAGCTCAACCGCACCGACGCCGGCAAGAACTACGGCTGGCCTGTCATCACCTACGGCGAGAACTACGGCGGCGGCCAGATCGGCGACGGCCTCACCAGCAAGGACGGCATGGAGCAGCCCCTGCTGTACTGGAAGCCCTCCATTGCGCCCTCGGGCATGGCCTTCGTGAAAGGCGGCCCCTACGGCAAGGACTGGCAGGGCAACCTGCTGGTGGGCTCACTCAAATTTCAATACCTCGTGCGCCTCGTGATGGACGGCGATCGCGTGGTGCGCGAAGAAAAACTGCTGCCGCAACTGGCCCAGCGCGTGCGCGATGTGCGCCAGGGCCCGGACGGTTTCATCTACCTCCTCACCGACGACCGCGACGGCCAGCTGTTGCGGCTCAAGCCCGGAAGCTGACACCATGAACCCCACGCCCCGACCGGTTGACCCACAGCGTTCCACAGACACACTGCCCAACCGCGCGGGGCTGGCGCGCCACTACACGGCGGTGCGCGAACGCAGCCGCGCGCTGGCCGCGCCGCTCTCGCCCGAGGACTGCCAGGCCCAGTCCATGCCCGATGCCAGCCCGACCAAATGGCATCTCGCGCACGTCACCTGGTTCTTCGAGACCTTCGTGCTCGAACGTTTCGAGCCCGGCTTCAAGGCCTTCGACCCCGCGTTCCGCGTGCTCTTCAACAGCTACTACCAGGGCGTGGGCGAACCGTTTTCCCGCCCCCAGCGCGGCCTGCTCACGCGGCCCGATCTCGCCACCGTGTGGCAGTGGCGCGAGCAGGTGGACGCGCGCATCGCGCACCTGATCGAACACACCGGCAGCGACGAGGCGCTGCGCCTGATCGAACTCGGCCTGCACCACGAACAGCAGCACCAGGAACTGCTGCTCACCGACGTGAAGCACCTGCTGTCCATCAACCCCTTGCGCCCGGTCTACCAGCGCCACTGGCCGCTGGTGCCGGTGACCACGGTGGCGCCGCGCTGGGTCGAACAGCCCGGCGGCCTGGTTGAGGTGGGGCACGCGGGCGAGGGCTTCGCGTTCGACAACGAACTGCCGCGCCACCGGCAATGGCTCGAACCGCATGCCCTCATGAACCGGCAGGTGACGCACGGCGAGTGGTGGGCCTTCGTGCAGGACGGCGGTTACACCGAGCCGCGCTGGTGGCTGGCGGCCGGCTGGGACTGGGTGCGCGCCCAGGGCCTGCGCGCGCCGCTGTACTGGACGCTGCCGCCGCAAGCCTCCGCGGCCTTGCCCACCGTGTTCACGCTGCATGGTGAAGCGCCGCTGGACCCGCACACCCCGGTCACGCACATCAGCCACTTCGAGGCCGACGCCTTCGCGCGCTGGGCCGCCGCCACGCACACCGAGTGGCAGGGCGCCCGCCTGCCCACCGAGGCCGAGTGGGAGGCCGCGGCGGCTGGGCTGCCCGTGCAGGGCAACCTGCAGGAAGGCGGTGCGCTGCATCCCTTGCCCGCGCGCGCCGCCGGGGACGGCCTGCTGCAGATGTACGGTGACGTGTGGGAGTGGACCAGCAGCAGCTACAACGCCTACCCCGGCTACCAGCCTGCCGAGGGTGCGGTCGGCGAATACAACGGCAAATTCATGGTCAACCAGTACGTGCTGCGCGGCGGCTCGTGCGCCACGCCGGCGTCGCACCTGCGCGCCAGCTACCGCAACTTCTTCCCCACCGACGCGCGCTGGCAGTTCAGCGGCCTGCGGCTGGCGCGAAGCGCTTAGGAGCCCCTCATGCGATACATCGACCAGGCCCCACATTTCGTTCAGCTGCACCACCCGCGCCCCGGCGCCACACACCCCGAGCTGATCGCCGGGCTGCTGGGCACGCCGGCGCGCATCGCGCCCAAGTATTTCTACGACGCGCTGGGCTCGCGCCTGTTCGATGCCATCACCGAACTGCCCGAGTACTACCCCACGCGCACCGAGGCCGCCGTGTTCGCGCAGCACGGTGCCGACATGGCGCGCCATGTGCCCGAGGGCGCGGTGCTGGTCGATCTGGGCGCGGGCAGTTGCGCCAAGGCCGCGCGCCTGTTCCCGCTGCTGCAGCCCTCGGCCTATGTGCCGGTGGACATCTCGGTGGACTACCTGCGCGACACGCTCGCGTCCCTGCAGCAGCGCCACGCCGACCTGCCCATGCTCGGCCTGGGCATGGACTTCTCCACGCGCTTCGCGCTGGGTGACGATGCGATCACCTGGCTGAGCGAGCGCGCGCTGGCGCAGCAGCCGCGCGTGGTGTTCTACCCTGGCTCCAGCATCGGCAACTTCCAGCCCGACGAGGCCCTGGCCCTGCTGTGCCAGGCGCACGCGGTGTGCGAAGCCGGCGGGGCTGGGGGTGGCCTGCTGATCGGGGTGGACCGCGTCAAGCCGCGCGCCGTGCTCGAACCCGCCTACGACGACGCGCTGGGCGTGACCGCCGCCTTCAACCGCAACCTGCTGCGGCACGTCAACCGGTTGCTCGACGCCGACTTCGCGCCCGCCGCGTGGCAGCACGTGGGGCTGTACAACGCGGACGAATCGCGCATCGAGATGCACCTGCAATCCATGGGTGCACAGACCGTGCACTGGCCTGGCGGCGAGCGCCGTTTCGCCGACGGCGAGCGCCTGCACACCGAGAACTCGTACAAGTGGGCGCCCGAGGACTTCGAGACGCTGCTGCGCGAAGCTGGCTTCGGTGCGCCCCGGCACTGGACGGACGCCAACGGGTGGTTCAGTGTGTTCTGGGCGCCGGCGTAGCGGGGGTCAATCCACCTCGCCCAAGACGGGGTAGATGACCACCGAGTGGCCCGGCCCTGCGGCGTCCTGCAGGTTGGGCAGCATGTCCCGAAGCTGGCGGCTGGTGGTCTCGTGGGTGATGGCAATCAAGTTGGTCTGTCCGCCATGCCCAACGTCCTGAAGTAACACATTGACTGAGACATCGGTGTCCGCCAGCACTTGGCTGACTTTGGCCAGCATGCCTGCTTGGCCATCCAGTGTCAGCCGGATGTAGAACGCGGCTACATGCTCACGGCTGTAGCGCACGTGATGGGCCGCGAAATGGCTGCGGCGAAACCCCATGTTGAATGCGCCGCCCGTGCTCGCAGAACCTCCGCGGTTGGCGAGTTCGATCAGATCGGCCAGCACGGCGCTGGCGGTCTGACGCCCGCCAGCACCCGAGCCGTACAGGAAGGCCGTTCCCAGCAGGTCACCTTGGAGGGTGATGCCGTTCATGGCTTCACCCACCTGAGCCAGCATCGATTTCATCGGGACCAGTGTCGGTCGCACGCTGGCGAAGAGTCCGGAGGACGCCATCCTGGCCTGTGCGATCAGCTTGATCCGGTAACCCAGGCGTTGGGCAAACTGGATGTCCCGTTGATCGATGGTCTCGATGCCTTGGAACCCCACCGCGCCGAAGTTGATGGGGACGCCGAAGCCCAACGAGGCCAGCAGAGTCAGTTTGTGCGCGGCATCTTCGCCACTGACGTCGAGGGTCGGGTCTGCCTCGGCATACCCCTTGCGCTGGGCATCCGCGATGGCGGTGGCGAAGTCGACGCCGTGCTCGCTCATCTGCCACAGCACATAGTTGGAGGTACCGTTCAGGATGCCCGTGATCGATGAAATGCGGTTGGCCGCCGCCGACTCACGAAGGGTCTTGATGATGGGAATCGACACGGCAACCGCGCCCTCGAACAGCACGCTGCGCTCCACTTCCTCTGCCTTGCGCAGGATCTCTTCGCCATGTCTGGCCAGCAAGGCCTTGTTGGCGGTGATGACGTGCTTGCGATTGGCCAGCGCCTGCAGCAAGAGCTGTCGAGCCAGCGCCACATCGCCCGTCAGTTCCAGCACCACGTCCACTTCCACATCGTTGACAACGGCCCAGCAATCGTTGGACACGCTGCATCCTTGTGGCACCCGCCCTTGGGCACGTGCTGGAGTGCGTGTGGCGACCTGCACGAACTCGATAGGTGTCCGAACCTTGGACCGAATGAGGTCCTCATTGCGCATGAAATGCTCGATCGTCGCGGCTGCGACGTTTCCAAATCCCAAGACAGCTGCTTTCATTGACTTCCTCTCGGTGATGTAGGCGGACGATTCCCTTGGCTTGTCATAGAAGTCTGGATATTCATCATTTGGTTCTCGCATTTCGTGCTGGGCTGCATGGTGAAGGTTGAAGCGGCTATCCGCACGTGTCGCGAGATGCACGCAAAATGGCGGGCATGACCACTCCCACTCCCTCATCTCCGCGCGCAGAACCTCGCCTTACCAGCCTCTCGCACGGCGGCGGCTGCGGTTGCAAGATCGCGCCCGGCGTGCTCAGCGACATCCTCAAGGGCACGAGCGCCATGCCCATCCCCAAGGAACTGCTGGTCGGCATCGAGACCGCCGACGACGCGGCGGTCTACCGGCTCAACGACGAGCAGGCGCTGATCGCCACCACCGATTTCTTCATGCCCATCGTCGACGACCCCTTCGACTTCGGGCGCATCGCTGCCACCAACGCCATCAGCGACGTGTACGCCATGGGCGGCACGCCCATCATGGCGCTGGCGCTGGTGGGCATGCCGATCAACGTGCTCTCCACCGAGACCATTGGCCGCATCCTTGCCGGCGGGCAGAGCGTGTGCCAGGCGGCCGGCATCCCGATCGCGGGCGGTCACACCATCGATTCCGTTGAACCGATCTACGGCCTGGTCGCGCTGGGCCTGGTGCACCCCAGGCGCGTCAAGCGCAACGCCGATGCGCGGGTGGGCGACCGCCTGGTGCTGGGCAAGCCGCTGGGCGTGGGCGTGCTCTCGGCCGCGCTCAAGAAGGACACGCTGCCGGCCGCCGGTTATGCGCAGATGATCGACCACACCACGAAACTCAACACCGCTGGTCCCGACCTGGCCGCGCTGGAGGGCGTGCACGCGCTCACCGATGTGACGGGCTTCGGCTTGGCCGGCCATGCGCTGGAGATGGCGCGCGGTTCGGCCACCACGGTGCACCTGGACATGGCCCGCGTGCCGCTGATCGAAGGGGTGCGCGGCCTGGCTTCGGCTGGCATGGTCACCGGCGCCTCGGGGCGCAACTGGGCGGCCTATGGCCACGAGGTGCGGCTGGGCGCCGGCCTGCAGCCGGTGGACCAGGCGCTGCTGAGCGACCCGCAGACCAGCGGCGGCCTGCTCGTGGCCTGCGCGCCCGAGGCGGTGGCCGATGTGCTGGCCGTGTTCTACCGCCACGGCTTCGGCGCGGCGGCCGAGATCGGCGAGGTCGGGGCCGCGAGCGCCGACGGCGTGCGCCTGCGCGTGAACTGAACCGGGAACCCCACACCATGCAACGACAGCACATCAGCTCCGGCTCACCCTTCGAGGCACAGATCGGCTACTCGCGCGCCGTGGTCGCGGGCGACTGGGTCTTCGTCTCGGGCACCACCGGTTTCGACTACGCCACCATGAGCATCTCGGACGACGTGGTGCAACAGGCCGAGCAATGTTTCCTGAACATCCAGGCCGCGCTGCAGCAGGCCGGTGCGAGCCTGGACGACGTGGTGCGCGTCAACTACGTGCTGCCCGACGCCTCGCTGTTCGAGGCCTGCTGGCCGGTGCTGCGCAAGCACCTGGGCCGTGCGCGCCCTGCGGCCATGATGGTGTCAGCCGGCCTGCTGGACCCGCGCATGAAAATCGAAATCGAGGTCACGGCCCTCAAAACACGCTGAACACCATGCCCACTTTGTCCACCACCACCCCCGTCCTCGTCTTCGATGTCTTCGGCACCGTGGTCGACTGGCACGGCAGCATCGTGCGCGAGGTGCAGGCGCTCTACCCGCAGGTGGATGCCGCTGCGTTCGCCACCGCCTGGCGCGCGGGCTACCAGCCTGCCATGCAGCGCGTGCGTTCGGGCGAGCTGGGCTGGACGCTGATCGACGACCTGCACCGCATGGTGCTGGAAGAACTGCTGCCGCGCTTCGGCCTGTCGCACCTGAGCGAGGCCGAGCGCGAGCACCTCAACCGCGTGTGGCACCGGCTCGACCCCTGGCCCGATGCGGTGGCCGGGCTGCAGCGGCTGAAGGCGCGGCACACGATCTGCACGCTGTCCAACGGCAATATCGGCCTGCTCACCCACATGGCCAAGCGCGCCGGCCTGCCCTGGGACTGTGTGCTGTCGGCCGAGGTCTTTCGCGCCTACAAGCCCGACCCGCGCGCCTACCTGGGGGCGGCGGAGGTGTTCCGCTTGCCGCCCGCTCAGGTGATGCTGGTGGCCGCGCACCACGACGACCTGGCCGCTGCCCGCGCCTGCGGCCTGGCCACGGCCTACGTGGAGCGCCCGCTGGAATTCGGCGCCTCGCGGCCCAAGGACGTGTCACCCGTGGCGGCCAACACCTGGCACGCCCGCGATTTCGGGCACCTGGCCGATCAGCTGGGCTGCTAGGGCCTTATTCGACGACGCGCACGCTGGCGCTGGCCGCGTCGGTGAGGGGTTTGCCGGGCGCGATGTTGTCCAGCAGCTCCAGCTTGAGGCTGTAGCTGCCGGTCGGCGGCGAGAGCCAGACCTCGGTCTGTCCTTCGACGAAATCCATGACGGCCGGGGCGCCGGAGGCGGGCGAGACCGTCAGGCGGAAATGCCCGGTCTCGGCAAGTTTCTGCGACTGGTGGGCCACGTTGAGCGCCGAGGTGTGGAACTGCACGCGGAACGGCCGCTTGGTCACCGGGCCTTCCAGCTGCAGGGCCACGCCCTTGACCGACAGCGTCTTGGGATCGGTCGCGTTCTTCTTCGTCACCGTGATGGTGGCGGGCTTGCTGTAGACGAAGTGGGGCAGGTGGTTCTGGTCGGCCAGCAGCATGCGCAGGGTGTAGGTGCCGGGCTCCAGGGTGAGCACGGTTTCCATCTGGCCTTTGCCGAAGTGGATGTACTGGTCGTTGAAGGGCAGTGCCTGCTTGAAGTTCAGCGGCAGGTCGCGGTTGACCAGCAGGTGGTGGTGCCCGCTCTTGGCCCGGCCAGGCTGCGCGATGGGCGCCAGGCCCCAGCCGCCGGACAGGCCGAACTTGAGCAGGTACGGCGTCTCGATGCGGTCCCCGTCCTTGAGGTTGGTGAAGTAGGCCTCGGCCGTCAGGCGGGGCGGTGCGGCTTGCCAGGGGTGTGTGGGGC
>NZ_JBWKZH010000027.1:0-40315 GCF_059424305.1 Hydrogenophaga sp. GW456-12-10-14-TSB4
CCACCCGTCCGTGCCGCGCCTGGAAGACGAGGCCGGCCTGCGCGCCGCGCAGGGCCTGGTGCAGGGTTTGATCGACCGCGAAGTCACGCGTGGCGTGCCGGCCCACCGCATCGTGCTGATGGGTTTCTCGCAAGGCTGCGCCATGACGCTCATGACCGGCCTGCGCGCACCGCAGCGCCTGGCCGGGCTGGTGGGGCTTTCAGGCTACCTGCCGATCGCCGAAACCACCGCCGCCGAGCGCGGCGAGGCCAACCGCGACACCCCCATCTTCCTGGCGCACGGCGAAGACGACCCCATGGTCACCATCGACCGCGCCATCGCCTCGCGCGACGAACTGCAGCGCCTGGGCTATGGCGTGGAATGGCACAGCTACCCGATGGAGCACACCGTGAGCACGCAGGAGGTGGACGACCTCAACGTGTGGTTGTTGAAGGTGCTGGCCGGCGCATGAACGTGCCGGCCAGGCGCGCCATGTCGCGCCCATAGAGGATGAGGGCCAGGGCGAGCCCGATCACCGGCAGCGCGACAAACACCCAGCCGGTGAGCCGCTCGCCGCCCAGCCACATGCCCACGCCGAGCGCGATCACCGGGTTCACGAACGAGTAGCTGCCGGCCAGCGCCGCCGAGGTGTTCTTCAGCAGCCAGAGGTAGGCGTTGAGCGTGACCATGGTGCCCATGACCACCAGGTACAGCCAGGCCAGCACCGAGGCCGCCGACACCTGCTGCCAGGCCACCGAGCGCGCGCCCGGCTCCCACACCCAGGCCACCACCAGACCGAGCAGGCCGCCCAGCAGCCACTGCGCGGCCGAGGCCATGGCCGGCGGCGGCAGGTTCAGGCGGCGCGAGGCGTAGGAACCCAGGCTCCAGGCCAGCGGCGCGCCGAAGGCGCACAGCGAGCCGGTCAGCGTGGTCGAAAAATCCCCCTCCAGCGCCAGCAGCACCGCGCCGCCTGCGCCCAGGACCAAGCCGATCCAGCTGGTCAGCGGCACGCGCTCGCCGCCCCAGCGCGTCCACAGCGCCAGCCACATCGGCATGGTGGTCACCACGGTGGCCATCAGGCCCGAGCCGATGCCGGCCTTCTGCGCCAGCACCACCAGCGCCATCGCGGCGAAGGCCATCAGGCTGCCGATCAGCGCGCTCGCGCGCCATTGCGCCGCCGTCGGCCAGGCCTGGCCCTGCCAGCGCGCGATGCCGAGCATGAGCACACCCGCCAGCACGAAGCGCGCGCCGTTCATGAGCACCGGGGGCAGGGACTGCATGGCCACGTCCAGCGCGAAGTAGGTCGTGCCCCACACCAGGTAGACGATCAGCAGGGCGCCGCTCAGGCGCCAGGTCTGGCGGTCGGGGCGATTCGGGTTGAAAATGGCAGGCATCTTCGGCGTTGGGTCGGAAATTATTCGGCAGATCGATCAATGTCTGTATTTTGATCACAATAATGCCTGTATGCAAGCAAATATCAATATCGACGACACGGACGCCAGAATTCTTACGGTTCTGAGTGCGGACAGCCGGCGTTCCTACGCCGAAGTGGCGGCCGAGGTCGGCCTGTCCACCGCCGCGGTGCACGAGCGCGTGAAGAAGATGGCCGAGCGCGGCGTGATCGAGCGCTTCGCCTTGCGCGTGGACCCGGACCGCGTGGGCCTGCGCTTCACCGCCTTCGTGGCGATCCGCAACGACGGCGGCGCGCACTGCCGTGAAATCGCGCCGCGCCTGAGCGCGTTGCCGGAGGTGCTGGAACTGCACAGCGTGGCCGGCGAGCACGACTTCATCGCCAAGGTGCGCACCACCCACGCGCGCGCCCTCGAGGACGTGCTCTACCGCATCAAGGCCATCCCGGGCGTGGCTCGCACCACCAGCACCGTGGTGCTCAACACCGAGTTCGAGGACCGCCCCCTGCAACTGCCCGGCGACCGGCCCGCCTGAGTCAGCGTGCCTCGCGCAGCCAGTAGCCGGGCTGCGCGTAGACCTTCTTGAGGTGGTCGATGAAGAAGCGCACCTTGGCCGGCAGGTGCCGCTGCTGCGGGTAGACGGCGAGGATGTCGTAGGCGGGCAGGGCGAACTCGTCGAGCACCGTGACCAGCTCGCCGCGCTGCAGCTGCGCCTGAATCTCCCAGGTGGAGCGCCAGCCCAGGCCCATGCCCTCGCTGACCCATCGGTGCAGCAGTTCGCCGTCGTTGCAGTCCAGGTTGCCTTCCACGCGCACCGTCACCGTGCGATCGCCCTGCTGGAAGTACCAGCCGCGCTGCTGGCCGCCCTGCAGGTTGAAGGCCAGGCAGTTGTGCGCCTTCAGGTCGTCCAGCGTGCGCGGCTTGCCGTGCTTGCGGAAGTAGGCCGGCGTGCCGCAGACCACGCGCTGGTTGGTGGCCAGGTGCACGGCGACGAAGTTGGGGTCGATCGCGCCACCGATGCGCAGGCCCAGGTCGTAGCCCTCGCGCACCAGGTCCACCACGCGGTCGGTGAGGTTGAACGAGAGCTTGACCTCGGGGTTGGCCTTGAGGAAGGCGCTGGCGTGCGGCGCCACGTGCAGTCGCCCGAAGGCCGCCGGGGCCGACACCACCAGGTGGCCGCTGGCGCGGTGCTTCTGCGCCGACACCGTGGCCTCGGCCGCCGACCACTGCGCCAGCAGCGTGCGGCACTCGTCCAGAAAACCCGCACCCTGCTCGGTGAGCGCCAGGCGCCGGGTGGAGCGGTGGATCAGCTGCGTGCCCAGGCGGCGCTCCAGCGCGTCGATGCGCCGGCCCATCATCACCGGCGTGATGCCCGCGTGCAGCGCGGCGGCGGCCAGGCTGCCGTGCTCCATCGCCAGCACGAAGGCCTCGATTTCCTTGAAGCGGTCCATCGGCGCATGTTAACCGGGGCGGCAGCGCATTGCATACCTGGAGTATCGAATCGGCGTACCGCCGCTGCCATTCCCAATGGGAAGGGTTCTCCCTAGCATCGAACCCAGTCCCTCAACCCAGGTAAGGAATCGCATCATGGCCCGAATGACCGCGGCGCAAGCCGCCATCTGTGTGCTGGAGAAGGAAGGCATCTCGCAGGCCTTCGGTGTGCCCGGCGCCGCCATCAACCCGTTCTACGCCGCCATGCGCCAGCGCGGCAGCATCAGCCACATCCTGGCGCGGCACGTGGAGGCCGCCTCGCACATGGCCGAGGGCTATACCCGGGCGCGCGCCGGCAACATCGGCCTGTGCATCGGCACCAGCGGGCCGGCCGGCACCGACATGATCACCGGCCTGTATTCGGCGCAGGCCGACAGCATCCCCATCCTCTGCGTCACCGGCCAGGCGCCGCGCGCCCGCTTGTACAAGGAAGACTTCCAGGCGGTGGACATCGAGAGCATCGCCAAGCCGGTCACCAAGTGGGCCGTGACGGTGCGCGAGCCCGCGCTGGTGCCGCGCGTGTTCCAGCAGGCCTTCCACCTCATGCGCTCGGGCCGCCCGGGGCCGGTGCTGATCGACCTGCCGTTCGACGTGCAGATGGCCGAGATCGAGTTCGACCCCGACACCTACGAGCCCCTGCCGGTCTACAAGCCGGCCGCGAACCGCAAGCAGATCGAGAAGGCGCTGGACATGCTGGCCGCGTCCACCAAGCCGCTGATCGTGGCCGGTGGCGGCATCATCAACGCCGACGCGGCCGACCTGCTGGTGGAGTTCGCCGAGCTCACCGGCGTGCCGGTGATTCCCACCCTCATGGGCTGGGGCACGATCCCCGACGACCACCCGCTCATGGCCGGCATGGTGGGCCTGCAGACCAGCCACCGCTACGGCAACGCCACGATGCTCGCGAGCGACTTCGTGCTCGGCATCGGCAACCGCTGGGCCAACCGCCACACCGGTTCGGTGGAGACCTACACCAAGGGCCGGAAGTTCGTGCATGTGGACATCGAGCCCACGCAGATCGGCCGCGTGTTCGACCCCGACTACGGCATCGTCTCCGACGCCAAGGCCGCGCTGCAGCTGTTCGTGGACGTGGCGCGCGAGCGCAAGGCCGCCGGCCACTGGCCGAGTTACGCCAACTGGGCCGGCCGCTGCGCCGAGCGCAAGCGCCTCATGCTGCGCCAGACGCACTTCGAGCAGATCCCGATGAAGCCGCACCGCGTCTACGAAGAGATGAACCAGGTGTTCGGCCGTGACACGGTCTATGTGAGCACCATCGGCCTGTCGCAGATCGCCGGGGCGCAGTTCCTGCACGTGTATGGCCCACGCCAGTGGATCAACTGCGGTCAGGCCGGCCCGCTGGGCTGGACGCTGCCGGCCGCGCTGGGCGTGGTGGCCTCCGACCCGACGAAGAACGTGGTGGCGCTCTCGGGCGACTACGACTTCCAGTTCCTGATCGAGGAGCTCGCGGTGGGCGCGCAGTTCCGCCTGCCCTATGTGCACGTGCTGGTGAACAACTCCTACCTTGGCCTGATCCGCCAGAGCCAGCGCGGTTTCGACATGGACTACTGCGTGCAGCTGGCGTTCGACAACCAGAACATGGACGAGGGCGCGGGCGAGTTGCGCGGCTACGGCGTGGACCACGTCGCCGTGGTCGAAGGCCTGGGCTGCAAGGCCCTGCGCGTGACCGACCCCGAGAAGCTGCAGGGCGCCTTGCGCGAAGCGCAGCAGCTCGCCGAGCGGCACCGCGTGCCGGTGGTGGTGGAATGCATACTGGAACGCGTCACCAACATCGCCATGGGCACCGAGATCGACAAGATCAACGAATTCGAGGCCATCGACTGCCGCGCCCCGCAAGGCCTGGAGACGGTGGGCCTGCTGGACTGAACCCGAGAACAGAGACAAGGACACCCTCACATGCCGACCTTTGCCGCCAACCTCTCCATGCTCTGGAACGAGCTGCCTTTTCTTGACCGCTTCGCCGCCGCCGCGCGCGCGGGCTTCAAGTCGGTGGAATTCCTGTTTCCCTACGATTTCCAGCCCGACGAGATCAAGCAACGCCTGAGCGACCACCAGCTGCAGCTGGTGCTGCACAACATGCCGGCGGGCGACTGGGCCGCCGGCGAACGCGGCAAGGCCTGCTGGCCCGGCCACGAGGACGAGTTCCGCGCCAACGTGGCGCGCGCCCTGCAGTACGCCACCGCGCTGGGCGCGCCGAACCTGCATTGCATGGCCGGCATTCCGCCGAAGGGCACGGGCACCGCGCAGGCGCAGGCCACGCTGGTGAGCAACCTGCGCTACGCCGCCGAGGCCGCGAAGCAGCAGGGGGTGCGCCTGCTGCTCGAACCGATCAACCACTTCGACATGCCCGGCTTCTTCGTCAACCGCCCGCGCCAGGCGATCGCCCTGATGGACGAGGTCGGCTCGGACAACCTCTTCCTGCAGTACGACATCTACCACGCGCAGCGCATGGAGGGCGAACTCACCAACACCCTCAAGGACCTGCTGCCGCGCATCGCCCACATGCAGCTGGCCGACACGCCCGGTCGCCACGAACCGGGCACCGGTGAAATCAATTACCGCTACCTGTTCGACGCCATCGACGACCTGGGCTACACCGGCCAGATCGGCTGCGAATACAAGCCGCGCGACCCGGGCCCCGGCGGCACGGACAAAGGCCTCTCGTGGGTGGCCGCGCACGGCCAGACGCTCGAACTGCAAGGAGAGCCGGCATGACCAAGGACGGACTCAAGGTCGGCTTCATCGGTCTGGGCATCATGGGCGCGCCCATGGCGCTCAACCTGCTCAAGGCCGGGCATGCGCTGTTCGTCGCCAGCCGCGGCAAGATCCCGGCGGCGTTCGCGGAAGCCGGCGCCACCGTCTGCACCAACGCCACCGAGGTGGCGCGGCGCGCCGACATCGTGATCACCATGGTGCCCGACACGCCGCACGTGGACGACGTGCTGTTCGGCGAGACCGGCGTGGCCAAGGGCTTGAGCCCGGGCAAGCTGGTGATCGACATGAGCTCCATCAGCCCCATGGCGACCAAGGAGTTCGCCAGGAAGATCAACGCGCTGGGCTGCGATTACCTGGACGCGCCGGTCAGTGGCGGCGAAGTGGGCGCCAAGGCCGCGAGCCTGACCATCATGGTGGGCGGCCCGCAGGCCGCGTTCGACCGCGCCCAGCCGCTGTTCGCCGCCATGGGCAAGAACATCACCCTGGTGGGTGGCAACGGCGACGGCCAGACCACGAAAGTGGCCAACCAGATCATCGTGGCGCTCAACATCGAGGCTGTGGCCGAAGCCCTGCTGTTCGCGAGCAAGGCCGGTGCCGACCCGGCCAAGGTGCGCCAGGCCCTCATGGGCGGCTTCGCGGCCAGCCGCATCCTCGAGGTGCATGGCGAGCGCATGGTGAAACGCACCTTCAACCCGGGTTTTCGCATCGAGCTGCACCAGAAAGACCTGAACCTCGCGCTGCAGGGCGCGAAGGAGCTGGGTGTGAGCCTGCCGAACACCGCGAGCGCGGCCCAGCTCATGCAGAGCTGCGCCGCCCACGGCATGGCCGGGCTCGACCATTCGGCCCTGTGCCGCAGCCTGGAGCTGATGGCGAAGCACGAGATCGCCCCCGAACCGGCGGCCTGAGCTCAGGCGTCCGGCTCGGCGCCGGGGTCGATCAACTCGACCGAGCGCAGCACATGGCGCCACTCGGGGTGGTCGGGGGAGGCCGCCCAGTGGCGCATCGCGTCGAGGAACAGCGCGATGAAACTGCGCGCCGCGGGCGAGGGGGTTTCCTGCGCGCGGCGCACCACGCCCACCAGGTGCGAACGGAAGCGCTCGCGCAAGGGCAGGGCCACGAGGCGGTCGCGCAGGCTGGCGGTTTCCACCAGCGGCCACGGGCAGAAGCTGAGCATGTCGGTCTGCTGCACCAGCGTGAGCATGAGCGAGGCCGAATGCGCCAGGTGGATGCGCTGGCGCGGCGGCTCGAGGCCGTGTTGCCCGAACAGGTTGTCCAGGATCATCGCGCGCTCGACCGGCGCGAAGTTGAGGATCCAGTCGTCGTCGAGCAGCTCGGCCAGCGAGCGCGCGGCGCTGCGTGGGTGGCCCAGGCGCGCCACCACCGTCATGTCGTAGCTGAACAGGGGCATGGCCTGAAGGCCCTGCATCGCGTCGTCGGGGGCGATGCGCCCGATCATGAGGTCCAGGCTGCCTTCGCGCAGCTTGGGGTAGGCCAGGGCGGACAGGCCGTCGAAGAATTCGAGCTGCACGTGCGGCAGGGCTGCCCGGAAAGCCGGCACCACGCGCGCGAGCAGCGTCTGCGCGACCCAGGGCGTGACGCCCACCGACAGGCGCTGCGTGGCGCCCGAGTCGCGGTGGCGCGCCAGCGCCTCCTCGGCCTCGCGCAGCTGGGCCGTCACGCGCTGGGCGTGGACGAGCAGCTCCTGGCCCGCCGGGGTGAGGGCGATGCCGTGCCCGTGCCGCGTGAGCAGCGCGATCTCGGCGTGCGTCTCCAGCTCGCGCAGCCCCTGGGTCACCGTGGCCTGGCTCAGCCCGAGCGAGCGCGCCGCCGCGCGGATGCTGCCTTCGGCGGCCACGGTCGCGAGGTAGCGGAGCTGGTGGACTTTCATACCACGGCATTATCGGCACGACAGGCAGCGCTGAGCGTCGAGCAGTTTGACCTGTCTACCCCGCACGGGGGGCGGTTCATAGACTCGCCGGCATGAGCTTCTGCATCGACAACGCCGCCGCCATTCACCAAGTGCTGCCCGCCGTGCGCGAGACCGCCGCCGAGATGGTGGCGCTGCGGCACCAGATCCACGCCCATCCCGAACTCGCCTACGAAGAGTTCGCCACCAGCGACCTCGTCGCCGCCCGTCTGGCCGAGTGGGGCTACGAGGTGCACCGGGGCCTGGCCGGCACCGGTGTGGTGGGCACGCTGCGCCGGGGGCAGGGCACGCGCCGCCTGGGCATCCGCGCCGACATGGACGCGCTGCCCATCCAGGAAACCACGGGGCTGCCCTACGCGAGCACCGTGGCCGGCAAGATGCACGCCTGCGGCCACGACGGCCACACCGCCATCCTGCTCGCCGCCGCGCGCTGCCTGGCGCAGGAAGAAGGCCTCGACGGCACCCTGAACCTGATCTTCCAGCCCGCCGAAGAAGGCCTGGGCGGCGCCCGCCGCATGGTCGAGGAAGGCCTGTTCGACCGCTTCCCCTGCGACGCGGTGTACGCGCTGCACAACATGCCGGGCTTTCCCGTCGGCCAGTTCGGTTTCAAGGAAGGGCCGTTCATGGCCTCGTCCGATTCGGTCATGGTGACGGTGCAGGGCCGGGGCGGCCACGGTTCCTCGCCGCACCTCGCGGCCGACCCGGTGGTGGCGGCGGCCCACATCATCGTGGCGCTGCAGACCATCGTGTCGCGCAACGTGGACCCGCGCGAAATGGCGGTGATCTCCGTGGGGGCCATTCACGGCGGCGACGCGCCCAACGTGATCCCTGGCAGCGTGCAGATGCGCCTGACAGTGCGCGCCTACCGCCCCGAGATCCGCGCCATGCTGCGCGAGCGCATCACCGAACTCGTGCAGGCGCAGGCCGCCACGCTGGGCGTGCGCGCCGAGGTGGACTACCACTGGCGCTACCCCGCGCTGGTCAACCACGTGGAGAGCACGCGCTTCGCGCGCGAGGTCGCGCGCGACTGGCTGGGCGACGAGGGCCTGCTGCCCGAGCTGCTGCCGCTCACCGGCAGCGAAGACTTCTCGTTCATGCTGGAGCACTGCCCGGGCAGCTACCTCATCGTCGGCAACGGCGTGGGCGAGCACCACGGCAGCGGCGGCTGCATGGTGCACAACCCCGGTTACGACTTCAACGACGCCATGCTGCCCATCGCCGCGAGCTACTGGGTGCAGCTGGCGCGCCGTTTCCTGGCGCCCGCGAGCTGAGCGGCGCCGCTTCTCTCGCTCTCCCGGCGCGCGGCCGTCGCCGCCCTCGGTGCCGCCGCCCTGGTCGGCGTGACTTCCCCGGCCCTGGCCCAGGGCGCTTACCCGGCCAAGCCGATCCGCATCGTCGTGGGCTACGCCCCGGGCGGTTCGGTGGACATGGCCGCGCGCGTGGTCGCCGACGTGCTCACCGCCAAGCTCGGCACCCCGGTGGTGGTGGAGAACGTCTCGGGCGCGGCCGGCATCGTCGCGGCGCAGCGCGTGGTCAACAGCCCGGCCGACGGCTACACGCTGCTGGCCGGTTCGAGCAACGAGATGGCCGCCACCGGCCTGGTGAATCCTGCGCAGAAGTACGACCCGATCAAGGACCTCACGCCCATCGGCCTCATCGCCACGGCGCCCGTGCTGCTGGTGGCCGGATCCGGGATGCCGGTGAAGAACCTCGATGAGTTCATCGCGCTGGTCAAGCGCAACCCCGGCAAGTACAGCTACGGCAGCTCGGGCGTGGGCTCGACGCTGCACTTCGCGGGCGAACTCGTGAAGCAGCGTGCCGGCCTGTTCATCACCCACATTCCCTACCGCGGCACCAGCGCACTCACCAGCGATCTGGCCGGCGGCACGCTGGACTTCGCCATCGTCTCGCCCACCGCCGCGGCCCCTTTCCTTCAGGGTGGGCGCATCACCGCGCTGGGCATCACCTCGGCGCAGCGCTTCCCCACCTTGCCGCAGGTGCCCGCACTGGGCGAGCACCCGCAACTCAAGGGCTACGACCTGGTGGGCTGGTTCGCGCTCGCCGCCCCGCGCGGGCTGCCGCCCGAGGTCGCGCAGCGCCTCACGACCGCGCTCAAGGCCGGGCTGGCCGAGCCGGCCTACCGCCAGCGCCTGGAGGCCGGCGGCGCCATCCCGCCCGCCGGCAACGAAGACCTGGCGCAGATCATGCGCGCCGACCTCCAGAAGTACGCGGGCCTGGTGAAATTCGCGAACATGCGCGAGTGAGTCGGCGGCGGGTTTCGGGTGTTACCAATCTGTAACCCGATGGTCCCTGGGGTCGCTAGACTTCTCCCCCATGAACGAGCCGACCACCCCACCCAGCCTGACCGATCCCCGCGCCCTGTTGCGCCACCTGTACGACGTGGCGGTGCAGCGCGCGCTGCCCCTGCACAACACGGCCGCGAGCCTGCCCCAACCCCCCAAGGGCCGCACCCTGGTGCTGGGCGCGGGCAAGGCCGGCGGCGCGATGGCGCAGGCGGTGGAAGCCCTGTGGCCGGCCGACGCGCCGCTCTCGGGCCTGGTCGTCACGCGCTACCACCACACGCCGCCCCGGCCTGAAGGCCTGCCGCAGCGCATCGAGGTGGTGGAGGCCTCGCACCCCGTGCCCGACGCGGCCGGGCTCGACGCCGCGCAGCGCATCCTGAAACTCGCCGAAGGCCTTACGGCCGACGACCTGGTGCTGTGCCTGATCTCCGGCGGCGGTTCGGCCCTGCTCACGCTGCCCTGCGAAGGCCTCACGCTGGAAGACAAGCAGCGCATCAACCGCCAGTTGCTGGAGAGCGGCGCGCACATCGGCGAGATGAACACCGTGCGCAAGCACCTCTCGGCGATCAAGGGCGGGCGCCTGGCGGCGGCCTGCGCGCCCGCGCGCGTGGTCACGCTCACGATCAGCGACGTGCCGGGCGACGACGTGAGCGTGATCGCCAGCGGCCCCACCGTGGCCGACGCCTCCACCTGCGCCGAGGCGCTGGACATCCTGCGCCGCTACGGCATCGAGGTGCCGCCGGCGGTGCGCGCACAGCTGGAGAGCGGCGCGCTCGAAACCCCCAAACCCGGCGACGCCCGCCTGCAGGGCCACGCGGTCGAACTCATCGCCACCCCGCAGCAGAGCCTGGAGGCCGCCGCCGAGGCGGCGCGGGCCCTGGGCCTGAACGTGGTGATCCTCAGCGACGAGATCGAAGGCGAGTCGCGCGAGGTGGGCAAGGTGCACGGCGCGATGGCACGCTCCACCGCGCAGGGCCGCAGCAGCTTCCAGAAGCCCTGCGTGATCCTGAGCGGCGGCGAGACCACCGTGACGGTGCGCCCACGCGCGCCGGGCCAGGCCAAGGGCCGGGGCGGGCGGGCCGGCGAGTTCTGCCTGGGCCTGGCGCAGGCCCTGGGCGGGCAGGCCGGCGTGTGGGCCCTGGCGGCCGATACCGACGGCATCGACGGGGTAGAGGACAATGCGGGTGCGCTGGTGACGCCCGACACCCTGGCCCGAGCCAGCGAAAAGGGCCTCAAGCTCACCGACCACCTGGCCCGCAACGACGCCTACGGCTTCTTCGAGCCGATCGGCGACCTGGTGATCACCGGGCCCACGCACACCAACGTGAACGACTTCCGGGCCGTGCTGGTGGTGTGACACCGGCGCGTTCCGCCCGGCGGTGAACCCCGCCGGCGGAGCCCCCACAACCCGCTTGATGTCGATCGCGCCCGAAAGGGCGCCCTAGGAAAGTCTTTTGCGCAGCCATTTCAACCGTTCCGCCCTGGTGCGTCAGCTCGCCGGGTGGCTGCCCGCGTCGGCGGATGTGCCGCGCCAGGACATGGCCGAGCGCCTGGGCGACTGGTTGAACGTGGCCGACGCCATCGCCCTGCATTCGCTGCACCAGACCCTGCCGTCGGTGACGACCCGGCGCGCCGCCGTCAAGACCGGTGCGGCCGATGCGCGGGCCGAGCTGCAGCGCCTGCGCGCCACGCTCAGCCAGGCCATCACCACGCCGCCGCACCCCCCGACGGACGCCGCCGACACCGAATTCGCCCCTCACCACCAGCGTTGCCTGGACCAGCAGCGCCGCATGGAGATGGGCATCGATGCCCTGCGCGGCCACCTGCGCCAGACCCTGGCCGCCAGTTCGCCCCGGCTCGCGCAACTCGCGGCGCTGGACGCCACGCTGGACCAGATGCTGGGCGGGCGCGAGCAGAAGCTGCTCGCCGGCCTGCCCGCCTTTCTCAAGGCGCGGTTCGAGCAACTGCGCCAGGCCCATCCCGATGCATGGCCCCCTCTGTTCGAGCAGGACTTCCAGCAGGCCCTGCTGGCCGAGCTCGACCTGCGGCTGCAGCCGGTGGTGGGCATGATCGAAGCCATGAATTGAATCCATGAACAGCCCTTCCCTGAACCGTTTGTTTTTCACCACCGCCTTCGTCCTGGGCCTGCTGGCCATCGCCTGGGTGGGCGCGGGTTTTGTCGGCACCAGCGCCTTCGCCCTGGCCATGACCGCGGTCATCGGCGCGGTCTATCTGCTGGGTGCGCAGGAGATCCGGCGCTACCGCCAGACCACCACCTCGCTCGCCGATGCGCTGGCCAACGTGCCGCAGCCGCTCGCGGCCCTGGGCGACTGGCTCGCGCGCGTGCCGCCCGGCCTGCAGAACGCCGTGCGCCAGCGCATCGAAGGCGAGCGCGGCGCGCTGCCCGGCCTGGCGCTCACGCCCTACCTGATCGGCCTGCTGGTGATGCTGGGCATGCTCGGCACCTTCCTGGGCATGGTCGTCACCTTCAAGGGCGTGGTGTTCACGCTCGAAGGCTCGGCCGACCTGCAGGCCATCCGCTCGGCGCTGGCCGCGCCCATCAAGGGCCTGGGCCTGGCCTTCGGCACCTCGGTGGTCGGCGTGGCCACCTCGGCCATGCTGGGCCTGATGTCCGCCATCGCCCGGCGCGAGCGCGCCGAGGTGGCGCGCCAGCTCGAGGCCCACACCGCCACCGTGTTCCGCCCGTTTTCGCTGGCGCACCAGCGCCAGGCCACCTTCGACGCTCTGCAGCAGCAGGCCGGCGTGCTGCCCGCGGTGGCGGATCAGCTGCAGGCCCTCATGGCGCAGATCGAACGCCGCGGCCAGCAGCTCGACGAGCAGTTGCTGGCGCGGCAGACCCAGTTCCACCAGGCGGCCAGCGAGGCCTACCAGGGCCTGGCGACATCCGTCGAGCAGTCGCTCAAGGACAGCGTGAGCGCCAGCGCCCAGGCCGCCGGTGACAGCCTGCGGCCCGTGGTGGAGAGTGCCAAGGGCACCATCGCGCTCATGGCGCAGATCGAACAGCGCGGTCAGCAGCTGGACGAACAGCTGCTGGCGCGGCAGACGCAGTTCCACCAGGAGGCCCGCGAGGCCTACCAGGGTTTGGCGAACTCGGTCGAGCAGACGCTCAAGGACAGCCTGAGCGCCAGCGCGCGCGCGGCCGGCGAGAGCCTGCAGCCGGTGGTGGAAAACGCCATGGGCGCGCTCGCGCGGGAGTCGACGCAACTGCACGAGCGCGTGAGCGCGGCGGTGCAGGCGCAGATGTCGGGCCTGTCGGAGCGCTTCGGCGCCACCGCGGGCACCGTGGCCGACGGCTGGACGGCGGCCTTGCAGCAACACGCCCGCACCAGCGAGCAGCAGGCCCAGGGCCTGGACCGCGCGCTCACCGCCTTCACCACCAGCTTCGAGCAGCGCTGCGCCGCCCTGATCACCGGCGTGCAGGAGACCGTGAGCCGCTCGCACGCCGCGCAGACCACGGCCGACCAGCAGCAGCACGCGGCGTGGGCGCAGACCTTGCAAACCCTGGCCGCCACGCTGCAGGACGAATGGCGGCAGCTTGGCGCGCAGACCCTGGCCCAACAGCAGGCCGTGGCGCAGACGCTGGAGCAGACCGCGACCCTCTGGCGCGACGAACTCGCCAGCCTGCGCAGCGAAGAAGCCGCGCGCGACCAGGCCGGCGCGCAGCGCCTGGGTGAGCTGCAGTCCTCGCTGAACGACCAGGTGGCCACCCACCTCGCGACGCTGGGCACCGCACTCGAAGCCCCCATGGCGCGCCTGCTGGACACCGCGGCCGAGGCGCCCAAGGCCGCGGCTGAGGTGATTGCCCAGCTGCGCCTGGAGATGAGCCAGCTCACTGCGCGCGACAACACGGCGCTGCAGGAACGCGCCGCGCTCATGCAGAACATCGACACGCTGCTCCAGTCCGTGCAACAGGCCACCGGCGAGCAGCGCGCCGCCGTCGAATCGCTTGTCACCTCCGCTGGCGCGGTGCTCGACCAGGTCGGCCGCCAGTTCGCCGACACCGTGGGCGTGCAGGCCGTGCGCGCCGAAGAAGTGGCCGCTCAGGTCAACGGCAGCGCCATCGAGCTCGCCGCGCTGGGCGAGGCCTTCGGCCATGGCGTGCAGCTCTTCAGCGCCACCAACGAAAAGCTGATCGAGAACCTGCAGCGCATCGAAAGCGCGGTCACGCAGTCCATCGCGCGCAGCGACGAGCAGCTGGCTTATTACGTGGCGCAGGCGCGCGAGGTGATCGACCTCAGCATCAGCTCGCAACAGGGCATCGTGGAAGACCTGCGCCGACTGCGCGAGCCGCGACCCGCCGAGAAGAAGGCCGCGTGATGATCGGCCTGGACGACCGCCACATCGAGGACGACGACGGCACCGACCACACCGCGCCGGTGTGGGCCGTGTTCGGCGATCTCATGTCCGGCCTGGTGGGCGCCTTCGTGCTCATCCTGGTCGGTGTGCTCGTGGTGCAGATGGACCTGGTGGCCAGCCTGCAGGCCGAGGTGCAAAAGCGCCAGCAGGAAGAGCAGCGCCGCATGGCCCTGGAAAAAGCCCTGGCCATTCCGCTGCAGAACGGCCGCGTGACGCTGGACAACGGCCGCATCGGCATCAGCGGCAGCGTGCTGTTCGCGCTCAACTCCGACGAACTGCGCCCCGAAGGCCGGCAGATCCTGCAGAGCCTGGTGCCGCCGCTGCAGGTCTACCTGGGCGAGCGCGACGAGATGCTGATGGTCAGCGGCTTCACCGACGACCGCCCGGTGCAGGCCACCAACCAGCGCTTCGCCGACAACCTCGAACTCTCGGCCCAGCGCGCCCTCACCGTCACGCGCGCGCTGATCCAGGAAGGCATGCCGCCGCAGCGCGTGTTCAGCGCGGCCTTCGGCGCCGAGCAGCCGGTGGCCTCCAACGCCAGCGAAAAGGGCCGCTCGCTCAACCGCCGTGTGGAAATGGCGCCGGTGCCCAAGGCCACCCCCAGCACCCCGAAGGCGCCCTGACGTGAGCCGCCACGCCGACGCCGTGCAAGCCCACTACGTGGCCGCCCTGGCGCGCCGCCTGCAGGCCGCGCCCGAGTCGGTGCAAAACGTGCTGCGGGCGAAGCTGCCACCGGCGGCTGTCGAATCCGATGCCCCCGAAACGGTGGCACCTGCCCTGCCGCTGCGGCGCCCGCGCGCGCCACCGCCCAAGCCGCTGACGCCGCTGGGTCAGCTCAACCAGCACATCGCCAGCCAGGCGCCGGGCACCGCCGCCGGCCGCCCCGAGCTGCGCAGTGCGCAGGCCTTTCGCGAAACCTGGTCGCGCCTGTGCGCCGAAGACGAGGTGGTGCAGGCCGTGCAGCGCGGCCCGGAAAACGCCGGCCCGCTCAACTCGCACATGCTGGTGCTGCGCACCCTGGGCCTGATGCGAGAGCTCTCGCCGGACTACCTGCGCCGTTTCATGGCGCACGCCGACACCCTGCTGTGGCTGGAGCAGGCGAGCGCTCAGCTCAAGCAGCCGGCGAGCAAGCCCAAGGCGGCGCGGCAGAAGAAATGAGCCACGCGCCCGACGGGATCTCCGCACAGCTTGCGGCCACCCGCGCCGTGCTGGAGCGCCACCTGGGCGAAACGCTGGAGGCGATCCACCTGTTCGGCTCGGCCATGGACGGCGGGTTGCAAACCTTCAGCCCTGGCGGCATCCCGCGCGGCGCGAGCTGCAGTTCGGCGAGTGGCTGCGCGACGACCTGCGGGCCGGCACCATCGAGCCCGCCACGCTGGACCACGACCTGGCGATCCTGCTGAGCAAAGTGCGGCAACACAGCCTCGCGCTGATGGGGCCGCCGGCGGCCGAGCTGTTCGAGCCCGTGCCACCCGCCGATTTCGAGCAGGCGCTGCTCGATCGGCATGTCCGGGCCGAGATCGAGCGCGTCGGTTCGACGGATTGAGCCTACGCCCACTGTGCCGATCAAATCCGCCTATATTTTTCATCCATGAACCTGCCCGCATCGCCCATTGCCGAAGTCGTCAACCCGACCTCGATCGACAAGAAAAAGATCAAATTCCTGCTGCTGGAGGGCGTGCACCCCTCTGCGGTGGAGGTGCTGCGTGCCGCTGGCTACAGCCAGATCGAGAGCCTGCCCGGCGCGCTGCCCGAGGAAGAGCTCAAGCGCCGGATCGCCGACGTGCATTTCCTGGGCATCCGTTCCCGCACCCAGCTGACCGCCGAGGTGCTGGCCCATGCCCAGCGGTTGGCGGCCGTGGGGTGCTTCTGCATCGGCACCAACCAGGTCGATCTGAGCGCGGCCAGTGCGCGTGGCGTGGCGGTGTTCAATGCGCCGTTCTCCAACACCCGGTCGGTGGCCGAGCTGGTGCTGGCCGAGGCGATTCTGCTGATGCGCGGCATCCCCGAGAAAAACGCGGTGTCCCACCGGGGTGGCTGGCTCAAATCGGCCAGCCATTCCTACGAGATCCGGGGCAAGACGCTGGGCATCGTGGGGTATGGCTCCATTGGCGCGCAGTTGTCGGTGCTGGCGGAAGCGCTGGGCATGCAGGTGGTGTTTTTCGATGTGGTCACCAAGCTGCCGATGGGCAACGCGCGCCAGGTGTCGAGCCTGGCCGATGTGTTGAGGCAGGCCGACGTGGTGAGCCTGCACGTACCGGAAACCGCCGCGACGCAATGGATGATCGGTGCAACCGAGCTGGCCTTGATGAAAGCCGAGGCGGTGCTGATCAATGCGGCGCGCGGCCAGGTGGTGGTGATCGAGGCCCTGGCCGAAGCCATTCGGCAGAAGCGCCTGCTGGGTGCGGCGATCGATGTGTTTCCCCAGGAGCCCCGCAGCAACGACGACCTCTTCGAGTCGCCGTTGCGGGGTCTGGACAACGTGATTCTGACGCCGCACATCGGCGGCTCGACGAAGGAAGCGCAGGAAAGCATCGGCGTGGAGGTGGCGGCCAAGCTGGTGAAGTACAGCGACAACGGCACCACGACCTCGTCGGTCAACTTCCCCGAGGTGGCGCTGCCGGCCCATCCCGGGCATCACCGACTGCTGCATGTGCACCAGAACGTGCCGGGCGTCTTGTCCCGCATCAACCAGGTGTTCTCCGACAACCACATCAACATTGCCGGGCAGTTCCTGCAGACCCGGGGCGAGGTGGGCTATGTCGTGATCGATGTCGATGCGGCTTATTCGGACATCGCGCTGGCCCGCCTGCTCGATGTGCCGGGCACGCTGCGTTGCCGCGTGCTGTTCTGATACTGGCCCGGCGCCAGGCCCACATGGCGGCTGAAGGCGGTGCTGAAGCTGCTGGCCGAGCTGTAGCCCACCCGTTCGGCCACCTCCACCAACGCCATGCCCTCGCGGCGCAGCAGGTCCTTGGCCAGCGCCATGCGCCAGGCCAGCAGGTATTCCATGGGGCGCAGGCCGACGGCGCGTGAGAAGCGGTCGAAGAAGGCCGAGCGCGACAGCGCCGCCTGCCGGGCGAGCTCCTCCACCGTCCAGGCGCGCGCGGGCTCGCCGTGCATGAGGCGCATCGCCGCCGCCAGCCGCGCATCGGCCAGGCCACGCAGCAGGCCGGGTGGGGCGCCCTCACCGGTGGTGGAGCGCAGCGCCTCGATCAGCAGCACCTCCACCAGGCGGCCCAGCACCAGCTCGCGGCCCGGGCGCTGTTCGGTCGATTCCTCGCGCACCAGCCGCACCAGCACCGACAGGCGCTCGATGCCACGCACGTGCAGCAGGGCGGGCAGCAGCGAGACCAGCAGGGCCGCATCGGGCGAGCCGAAGGCGAAGTAACCGCCGAGCATGCGCACGTCCGGCGGGCCATCGGGCCGGCCATGGCGCAGATCGCCTTCCACGCCGGCGGCCTGCAGGGCGTCGATCGCCACCGGCACCACCGGCTCGAAACCCGAGAGCGTGAAGCCCGGCGTGGCCGGCATCAACACGAAATCGCCCGCCTCCAGGGTGATGGGTTCCTGGCCCTGGACGGCGAGCAGGCAGCGGCCCTCCAGCAGGGTGCAGAAGCTGGGCTGCCCGAAAGCCGAGTAGCGCACGCCCCAGGCCCCGGCGCCGCTGATCACTTTCGAGAACACCGCGCGGGGCCGCAGCAAGGCGATGACGTCGGCGAGGGGGTCCACCATGATTGGACTTTAGCGAATGATTGATGGACTTTTGATTGTAGTAAGTCCTGTTTCATCGCGATATCGTGGCAACCCTCTTCACTTCATTTCCAAGGACATTCTGATGAAAACCGTTTTGATCACCGGCTGCTCGTCCGGTTACGGCCTCGAAACCGCGCGCCACTTTCTGGCCCAGGGCTGGCACGTGGTGGCCACCATGCGCACGCCGCGCTGGGACCTGCTGCCGGCGTCGGAGCGCCTGACCGTCCTGCCGCTGGACGTGACCGACCCGGCCAGCATCGCCAGCGCCCTGCAGGCCGCCGGGCCCATCGACGTGCTGGTGAACAACGCCGGCCTGGGCCTGTTCGGCGCTTTCGAGGCCACGCCCCTGGCCACCGTGCGCGAGATCTTCGAGGCCAACACCTTCGGCACCATGGCGATGACGCAGGCGGTGCTGCCGCAGTTCCGCGAACGCCGCGCCGGGCGGGTGGTCAACGTCACCTCCAGCGCGACGCTCGCGCCCATGCCGCTGGTGGCGGCCTACACCGCGAGCAAGACCGCCATCGAGGGCTTCACCGCCTCGCTCGCGCACGAGCTGCAGGCCTTCGACGTGCGTGTGAAACTGGTCGAGCCGGGTTACGCCCCCACCACGCGCTTCACCGAGAACGGCGCGCAGCGCATGCAGGGGCTGATCCCCGAGGCCTATGCGCCGTATGCGCAGAGCATCTTCGCCACCCTTGGCGCCACGCCCGCGTTCACACGGGAGTCGGACGTGGCCGAGGCCGTGTGGCTGGCCGCGAACGACGCCTCACCCCGATTGCATTACCCAGCGGGCGCGGACGCGGTGGCACTGGCCAGGCAGGCCGCCTGACGCCTGTGCGGTGAGGCCTGGCGCAGAGGTCGCCGAACTTTCCGGATGAGATGGGCACTCACCTGCCCATGATCAACCGTTCCCTTGATTCTTTTGTGCATTCCAGCAGCGTCGGCTGGCCCAGCAACTCCTCGCTCAGCGCCGACGACGTGCGGATGGACAAGCGGTCCACGCTGGACGTGCACCAGCTGTTCTTCGAGCGGCTGAACCAAATCGCTGAACTGAGCAAAGGTCAGCTCAAGGGGCACTGGCTCAGGGGCATCGACAGCGGCGATGAAAGCGCCATCCGCGAGAGCATGGACGCCGCGCTGTCGCAGAACAAGTGGCTGGCGGCCCAGACCCTCAGCCTGTACGCCAAGGCACTCAGGGAGCATCAACCGACGGGTTCCTGCTGCTTCACCCACACGGACCGGATCCGCAAGCAGATCGCCCTTCGCCTGACCGGTGAAGACCTGTGGCGCGAGCTGAGCACGCTCGATCTAGATCGCGGTGGCGTGAACGTCATCGGTGACCAGAACCATGTGAGTGTCAGCGGTGACCACAACAGCGTGAACGTCATGGGCCACCACAACCAGGTGAGCGTCAACGGCCACCACAACCAGGTCGCTCGCACCAGCCCCAACGCCGCCGTCCGTTCCCACGGGCAGGCGAACCCCGAGAACGCCGATGTGCTGGTGCTTCGCGAGAACGGGGTCTAGTCAGCCCAGCTCGGCCAGCCCCGGGTTGAACACCACCTCCCACAGGTGCCCGTCCGGGTCCTGGAAGTAGGCGGCGTAGCCGCCGTAGAACGTGTCCTGCGCGGGTTTGACGACGCGCGCGCCAGCATCGACGGCCTGCCGCAGCACGGCCTCCACGTCCTCGCGCGAATCCACGTTGTGCCCCAGGGAGAGTTCCAGCGCGCTCGACGCCTGCGCGGTGGGTGAGAGCAGCGGCAGGCCGGTGTCGGCCGCCAGGCTGCGGCGCGGCCACAGCGCGAGCTTCAGGCCGTTCTGCAGGTTGAAGAAAGCCACGGCCCGTGCTCGAACTCGGTGCCGATGATGCCCTGGGTGGTCAGGCCCAGGCCGTCGCGGTAGAAGGCCACCGCGCGCTCGAGGTTGTCCACGCCGAGGGTGATGACGCTGATGCCGGGCTTCATGGCCTGGGCTCCCGTCAGCGGCGCAGCTTGTAGCCGGTGCGGAACACCCACCAGATGAAGCCCAGGCACAGCGCCATGAACACCAGGGTCATGCCCGTGCTCACGGCGATGTGCACGTCGGCCACGCCGTAGAAGGCCCAGCGGAAGCCGCTGATGAGGTAGACCACCGGGTTGACCAGCGAGACCGTCTGCCACAGCGGCGGCAGCATGTTGATGGAGTAGAACGCGCCGCCCAGGAAGGTCAGCGGCGTCACCACCAGCAGCGGGATCACCTGCAGCTTCTGGAAGTTGTCGGCCCACAGGCCGATGATGAAACCGAACAGGCTGAAGGTGACGGCGGTGAGCAGCAGGAAGCCGAGCATCCACACCGGGTGCGCGATGTGGTACGGCACGAACACGCGCGCCGTGAGCAGGATCAGCAGCCCGAGCATGACGGACTTGGTGGCCGCGGCCCCCACATAGCCCAGCAGCACCTCGATCCACGACACCGGGGCGGACAGCAGCTCGTAGATGGTGCCCGACCACTTGGGCATGTAGATGCCGAAGGAAGCGTTGGAGATGCTCTCGCTCAGCAGCGACAGCATGACCAGGCCGGGGATGATGAAGGCGCCGTAGGTGACACCGTCGATGTCGCCCATGCGCGAGCCGATCGCGGTGCCGAAGACGATGAAATAGAGCGAGGTGGTGAGCACCGGCGCGAGGATGCTTTGCGTGATGGTGCGGAAGGTGCGCGCCATCTCGAAGCGGTAGATGGCCTTGATGCCGTGGATGTTCAGACTCATGTTCAGGCCTCCTGCTTCTTGTGGACAAGGCTCACGAAGATGTCCTCGAGGGAGCTTTCGCTGGACTGCAGGTCCTTGAAGTCGATGCCCTGTGCGTGCAGCGTGCGCAGCAGCTCGGCGATGCCGGTCTCGTCCTTCTGGGTGTCGAAGGTGTAGGTGAGCGTGTGCCCGGCGCCGGTCAGTTCGAGCGGCCAGCGCGCCAGCGCCTCGGGCAGGCGATCCAGCGGGTGCTGCAGCGTGATCGTGAGCTGCTTCTTGCCGAGCTTGCGCATGAGCACGTCCTTGTCTTCCACCACGATGAGTTCGCCGCGGTTGATGACGCCGATGCGGTCGGCCATGTCCTCGGCTTCTTCGATGTAGTGCGTGGTCAGGATGATGGTGGTGCCGCGGTCGCGCAGCTCGCGCACCATGCGCCACATGTCGTGCCGCAGCTCCACGTCCACGCCCGCGCTGGGCTCGTCGAGGAACAAAATCTTGGGCTCGTGCGACAGCGCCTTGGCGATCAGCACGCGCCGCTTCATGCCGCCCGAGAGCGTGAGGATCTTGTTGTCCTTCTTGTCCCAGAGCGAGAGGTCGCGCAGCACCTTCTCGATGTAGACCGGGTCGGGCGCCTTGCCGAACAGGCCCCGGCTGAAATTCACCGTGGCCCAGACGGACTCGAAGGCGTCGGTGTGCAGTTCCTGCGGCACCAGGCCGATGGCCGCGCGCGCCGCGCGGTAGTCGCGCACGGTGTCGTGCCCGTCGGCGATCACCACGCCTTCGCTCGCGTTGGCGATGCCGCAGACGATGCTGATGAGCGTGGTCTTGCCCGCGCCGTTGGGGCCGAGCAGGGCGAAGATCTCACCCCGGCGGATGTCGAGATCGACGCGCTTCAAGGCCTGGAAACCGCCCGCGTAGGTCTTGCTCACGCCTCGCACGGACACGATGGGGTCGGCGGTACCGACCGCCTGGGAAGAAAGGGACATGGAGCCTCCTGAAGCGCCACACTCTAGCACTGTTTTTGTGTACAGTGGTCATCCCATGCCGAACGTCCACATTCCGATTCAGGCCATCAAGGGCCGGGGCATCAGCCACCAGCAGCCGCACCGCTTCCTGCGCGACGAACGCCAGGCGTTCGACGACGGCTGGGGCGCGCTGGACGACGCCGCTCAAGCCCGCGAAGGCGCGGCGCCCCCGGCCACCGAGGTGAGCTGGGAGGACTGCAAGAGCGCGATCACCAAGAACGACTCGCCCGACGTGGGCTTCACGCTCGGTCTCAACCCCTACCGGGGCTGCGAGCACGGCTGCACGTACTGCTACGCGCGGCCCACGCACAGCTACCTCAACCTCTCGCCCGGGCTGGACTTCGAGACCAAGATCATCGCCAAGCGCAACCTTGCCGAGGTGCTGCGGCGCGAACTCGCCAGCCCGCGCCACGTGCCCGGCCTGCTGGCCATCGGCACCGTGACCGACGCCTACCAACCCATCGAACGCGAGCTCAGGCTCACCCGGGCCGCGCTCGAGGTGCTGGCGCAGGCGAAACACCCGCTGGCCATCGTCACCAAGGGCAGCGGCGTGGAGCGCGACATCGACATCCTCGCGCCCCTGGCCGCGCAAGGCCTGGCGGCGGTCTACGTGACCATCACCTCGCTCGACGCCAGGCTGGCCCGGGCGCTGGAGCCGCGCGCAGCGGCGCCGCACCGGCGCCTGCGCATCCTGCGCACGCTGGCCGACGCGGGCATTCCGGTGGGCGTGAGCGTGGCGCCGCAGATCCCCTTCATCACCGACGACATGGAGCAGGTGCTTGAAGCCGCGTGGGACGCCGGGGCGCGGCGCGCCTTCTACACCGTGCTGCGCCTGCCGTGGGAGCTGAGCCCGATGTTCCGCCAGTGGCTGGACCTGCACTATCCGGACCGCGCCCTGCGCGTGATGGCGCGCGTGCAGGAGATGCGCGGCGGCAAGGACTACGACGCGGACTTCGCGCAGCGCATGCGCGGCAGCGGCATCTGGGCCGACCTGATCCGTCAGCGCTTCGACAAGACCTGCGCGCGACTGGGCTTCAACACCGAGCGCGAACCGCTGGACACCTCGCAATTCAAGCCGCAGGCGCTGCGCGCGCAGCAGGAGCTGTTCTGAACGGCCCTCAGCCCGGCAGCAGCTCCGGCGCGGCGGCGAGGTATTCGGTGGCACGGCGCTTGGCGCGGATGTCGTCGTACACGCGCTGCGCCTGGGCCGGCGTCATCTTCAGCGCGACCGCGAGCTCTTCGGCCGATCGGCCGTGTTCCAACGCCCACAGCGCAATGTCCATCTGCGCATAAGGCAGCGCGAAGTAGAACTCGTCCTGGCCCTGCGGCAGGGTGTAGGTGTCGGTGGTGGGCACGGCGTTGCAGATCGCGTCGGGCAGGCCGAGGTGGCGTGCCATGGCGTAGACCTGGGTCTTGTAGAGGTGCGCGATGGGCTTGAGGTCGGCCGAGCCGTCGCCGTTCTTCACGAAGAAGCCCTGGTCGTATTCCAGCCGGTTGGGCGTGCCCACCACGGCGTAGTTGAGCCGGTCGGCGTGGTAGTAGTC
Organism: Hydrogenophaga sp. GW456-12-10-14-TSB4; assembly: GCF_059424305.1. Taxonomy (NCBI): domain Bacteria; kingdom Pseudomonadati; phylum Pseudomonadota; class Betaproteobacteria; order Burkholderiales; family Comamonadaceae; genus Hydrogenophaga; species Hydrogenophaga sp. GW456-12-10-14-TSB4. Next base: position 23,270 of record NZ_JBWKZH010000027.1, read on the forward strand.
CATGGTCTTGCGCACGCGCTGCTTGAAGTTCGTGGCGGCCACGATCTGCAGGTACTCACGCAGCGGCAGGCGCACGCTTTGCTGTTCACCGTCGGGCGACTGCACCACCAGCTTGAAGAAGTTGATGCCACCTTCCACACCGCCGGCGATCACGATCTTGTTTTTCCAGCCTTCGCTGTACGCGGGCACCACGCGGCGGATGGCCTCGTCGCGCTGCTGGTAGCAGCCCAGGGCTTCCAGCGCGGGCGCGATGTCGTGCACCTGGTATTCGATGCCGAGATGCTCGGCCAGCTGGCGGCCGCGCTCGGTGCTGAAGCCGCTGGAGTCGCGCTCGGGCAGCAGCAGGCCGAACACCTTCTTCGCGCCCAGCGCGCGCACGGAGAGCGCGGCGCACACCGAGCTGTCGATGCCGCCGCTGATGGCCACCACCAGGCCGCGCCGGCGCAACTTCTGCGTGAGCACCTGCGGAATCCACTGAGAGATGCGCGCGAGCTCGGCCTCGCAGTCCAGCGCCAGGGACTCCGGGCCCAGGGGCACGGCGCTCATCAGGCCGCCCCTTGTTTGCGCTGCACGAAGGCTTCGATGGCGTTCAGCGAGTCCAGGTTCTCCGGCACCATCTCGTCGTCGCCGATCTTGAAACCGTGGGTCTCTTCCAGGTGCGCCACCAGTTCCAGGAAACCGGTGGAGTCCAGCACCTGGTGCTCGAGGAAGGAGTCGTCGTCGCTGGGCGAGACGGCGCCGGCGCCGAGCAGGAAGTTCTCTTCGATGTAGCGCCGCACGTCGGCCTTGATGGTGCTCATGGATGGGGTTCCGTTGGTTGCAAGGTTGAAAGAAGAAAACGTCAGGCCAGGTCGCGCCGGCGCAGCTTGCCGGATTCGGTGAGCGGCAGTTCGTCGACGAAGGCCACGGTCTTGGGCGCCATCCAGCTCTCCAGCCGGGCCAGGCAGTGGCGGATGACCTCGCGTTCGCTCAGCGTCGCGCCCTCGCGCAGGCGCACGAAGGCTTTCACCGCCAGGCCCAGGCGTTCGTCGGGCGTGCCGATGACGGCGGCCTCGCGCACGCCGGGCAGTTCGCAGATGGCGTGTTCCACCTCCAGCGGGTAGACCTTCTCGCCACGCGACTTGAACATGTCGTCGGTGCGGCCCACGCAGTAGAGCCAGCCGTCGGCATCGCTGCGGAAGACGTCGCCGGTGCGCAGGGTGTGCTCGCCCGGGCACGGGCCGGGCGCGAGGCGGCTGGGCTGGCCGGCGGGCGCGTTCCAGTAGCCCACGCTCACGTGCGCGCCGCAGACCACGAGTTCGCCGGTGCTGCCGTGGGGCAGGCGCTGGCCGTGCTCGTCTTCCAGCCAGTGTGCCTGGTGCGGGATGCCGCGCCCCACGCTCTCGGGCCGGGTGTCCACTTCCTCGTGCGGCAGGTAGCTCGCGCGCATGCATTCGGTGAGGCCGTACATCAGGAGCAGCCGCGCGTTCGGCAGGCGCTCGCGCAGTTGCGCGGTGTGCGCGGCGGGCAGGGCAGCGGCGGCATTGGTGATCAGGCGCAGCGCGCTCAGGTCGTGTGCGCTCAGGTCCAGCGCGAGCAGGCTGGCCCAAAGCGTGGGCACGCCAGGGAACACGGTGACGCGCTGTGCCGCGAGCCGCTGCAGCAGCCGCATGGGGAAGGCGGCGGTGTTCTCCAGCACCAGCGTGGCACCGATGCCCAGGCCCATAAGCACGTGGTACAGGCCGTAGCTGAAGGTGGGTGGCAGGGCCAGGCCGATCACGTCGTCGTGCGCCAGGTGCAGGTAGGCCTGCACCGCGCGCCAGGCCGCGAGCATGTTGGCGTGGCTGAGCATCACGCCCTTGGGCACGCCGGTGGTGCCCGAGGTGTAGAGCAAGGTGGCGAGATCGCCGGCGTTGCCGGGTCCGTCGCAGACGGCGGCCATGGCGGCGGGTTGCGGCCAGGGCTGGGCGGCGGTGTCGCCCTGGGCCCACACCAGGGGGGCGGTTGAAAGACCGGCCCACGCCGGGGCCAGCGAGGCCTGGGTGAGCAGGGCGCGCGCGCCGGTGTCGGCCAGCACGTGGGCGAGTTTGGCGGCCTTGGTCTGAGGGCCCAGGGGCACCACCACGGCGCCCAGGCGCCACACCGCGTGCAGCGCGGCCACGTAGTCCACGCCGCTGTCGAGCAGCAGCACCACGCGCTCGCCCGCGCCGATGCCGGCCGCGTGCAGCGCGTTGGCGACGCCGTTCACGCGCTCGTTCAGCTCGCGGTAGCTGACCTCGCGGTCGGCTGCGACCACGGCGGTCTTGTCGGGCACTTCGAGGCAGCGCGCATCGAAGGCGCTGTGCACGAAGGGGCCGGGCAGGAAGGCGAGTGCGCTCATGCCAGCTCCAGCGCCGGGGTGGCGGGCCGCACGAACTGTTCGTGCAGCAGCTGGGTGGAGAGCACGCCCACGAAGGCCATGTTGTCGGCGAAGCCGATGGCGCGGCCGGCCGCGCACTTGGCGCTCAGTCGCGCCACGGCGGGCGCGTCGAACAGGCCGGCGTCGCGCACGCGGGCCTCGCTCAGCAGCTCGGCCACCCAGGGCAGCGGCTTGCCGGCCTCGAAGAAGCTGGCGCTGTCGGGCGAGCGGTAGGGCTGCTTGGTGCGGCGGCCGATCTGCGGCGGCAGCTCGTGCGCGAAGGCCTCGCGCAGCAGCAGCTTTTCGCACAGGCCGCGCATCTTCAGGCGCGGCGGCAGGCGGGCGGCGAAGGCGATCACGCGCGGGTCGAGGAAGGGGTAGCGCCCTTCGATCGACGCGGCCATGGCCATGCGGTCGCCCTGCGCGGCCAGCAGGTAGCCGCTCATGAGCGTGTGCGCTTCCACGTACTGGTCGCGCGCCATCGGCAGCCACTGGTGGAAGCGGTCGGGCAGGCGCGCGCGCAACTGGGCGGCGGGGTCGTGCCGCGCCAGGGCCTGCTGCTGCTCGGGCGTGAAGAAGGCCCAGGCGCGCCGCGTGGTGGACAGGCGGGTCTGGTGCGCGAAGACGGCGTCGTCGCCGGGCACGGTGCTGTCGGTGAAGAAGCGCTGCGACATCGCGTTGGAGCCGCCGGGCGAGCGCGCCAGCCAGGGGTAGAGCCGCTCGACCACGCGGGCGCGGCGCGGCGAGTCGGGCCGTTGCGCGACGAAGCGGCGGATCTTCGCTTCCTTGAACAGGTCGTAGCCGCCGAAGACTTCGTCGGCCCCTTCGCCGGTGAGCACCACCTTGTAGCCGGCGGCGCGCACGCTGTCGGCCAGGCGCAGCATGGGCGTGGGGGCGGTGCGCACCAGCGGGGTCTCGGCATGCCACACGGTGCGCGCGAACTCGGCGGCGATGTGGTGCCGGCCGCAGCCGATGGACGAGTGCTGCGTGTTCAGGTGCCGCACCATGGCCTGCTGGTGTTCGCTTTCGTCGAACTCGGCGTCGTCGAAGGTGAGCGAGAAGCTGCGCAGCGGCGTGTCGGTGTGGCGGCGGATGATGGTCGTGAGGATGGACGAGTCCAGCCCACCGCTGAGGTAGGCGCCCACCGGCACGTCGGCGCGCAGCTGCAGGCGCACCGCGTCCACCAGCAGGGCGTGCAGCTCGTCGGCCAGCGCGCCTTCGTCCACCGGTGCGAAGGGGTCGGTGACGGGGAAGTCCCAGTCCCACCAGCGCGTGAGCGTTTCGCCCTGTGCGTCCACCGCGAGGCAGTGGCCGGGCGGCAGGCAGTGGATGCCTTCAAAGGCCGAGTGCGGTGCGAGCGGCGCCCACCAGCCGAAGGTGGCGGCCAGGCCGGCGGGGTCCAGCCCGCGCGGCACCTCGGGCAGCGCAAACAGCGCCTTGGCTTCGGAGGCGAACGCCAGCCGCGGGCCCACGCGGGTCCAGAACAGCGGGCGGATGCCCACGCCGTCGCGCGCCAGCAGCAGGCGTTGGCGCCGGCCGTCCCACAGGCCGAGGGCGAACTGCCCGTTCAGGCGCGAGAGAAAGGCGTCGCCCCAGGCCTGGTAGGCCTGCAGCAGCACCTCGGTGTCGGAGTCGGTGACGAAGCGGTGGCCGGCCTGGCGCAGTTCTTCGCGCAGTTCGATGTAGTTGAAGATCTCGCCGTTGAAGACCAGCTGCACGCGCCCGTCGGCGCTGCCCATGGGCTGGGCACCGCCTTCGGGGTCGATGATGGCGAGCCGGGCGTGGGCCAGGCCGATCGGGCCGTCGACCCAGGTGCCGCGGCCGTCGGGGCCGCGGTGGCCCAGCGTGCCGATCATGGCGTCGAGCTCGGCCCGTTCAGGGGCACGCCGGGGGCTGAAGAGGCCAGCGATGCCGCACATGGTCAGGCCTTTTCGGCGGTGTGTGGCGGCTCAGAGCGCATCGCTGTCGTCGCTCGCGTCGGTCAGGCCCCAGCGCGCCTTGGCCAGCCGTTTGGCCAGGGCCGGGTCGCGCGATTGCACGCCGCACAGGCGGCCCTCGTCGCCGCGCGAGGGCAGGAAGCCCGCACGCGTGGCCACGCGCTGCGTGGCGCTGTCCTGCAGGTTCAGGCGCACGCAACTGCAGCGCCGGGCGGCGGCTTCGCGCACCGCGTCGTGCAGCAGGCCGAGCAGGGTGGCGTCGCTGTCGTGGTGCCAGTCGATCACGTGCAGTTCGGGCCGACCGCAGTCGTCGGTTTCCATCGCCCAGGCGATCAGGCCCACAACCTTGCCCTCGCGGCGCGCCACGCGCATCACGAGCGGGCGCCGGGGGTTGCCCAGCAGGCGCTGCTGCAGGTAGGCGCTGTCGTGCCGCAGGTGCACGCTGGTGGGGTCGGGGGTGTCGGGCACCGCCAGTGCCGGGTCGAGCCGGGTGGTGTTTTCCAGCGTGAGGCCGCGCGGCCGGTGGCGGCGCAGCGCCAGCCGCCGCAGGGCCAGGCCGCCATTGGCCACGCGCATGGCCAGGGGCAGGCCGGCCACGGCCGGCCAGCGCCGACGCACGAAGGGCGCGAGGTCCAGCGGGTGCGTGAAGGTCAGGCGCGAGGGCAGGGCCTCGAACATGCGGCGCACGATGCCGGCAGAGTTCTGGTTGGCGCCCACGGCGAGGGTGAAGTCGTACCGCGCGAGCATGGCCTGGTTGAGCCAGATGCCCAGGCCGGACTCCTGCGCCTCGGGGCGCACCAGCAGGTCCATGACCTGTGCGCCCGCGAGCGCCTGGCCGTCGTGCTCGACGCGCAGTTCTTCCACACCGATGATGGCCAGCAGGCGGCCCTTGGCGCGCAGGCACCACAGGTCGCCGAAGCCGCCGGCGGCGCGCCCGAGCCGGTAGCGCCAGCGCAGGTAGGTGTCGTCGTCCCAGCTGCCGTTGAGGTGCTCACGGCGCAGCGCGATGACGTCGGGCAGGTCGGCGAGCAGGGCCGGGTTCAGGCCGAGCTGCAGCGCCGTGGCGTCCAGCCCCAGGCTGCGCGCCACCAGCCGGCCGAGCTTCTCGTGCTCGGGCAGGCGGGGGGCGGGCGCCACGGAGCGCCGGACATCAGGCGTTTTCACTCAGCACCCCGTGCACCTTGAGGAAGGCCAGCACATCGCCGATGCGGGTCATCTCGCGCGAGACCTCGGCGGTGAGCTCGATGCCGAAGCGCTCGTCCAGTTCGGCCATCAGCATGAGGGCGCCCATGGAGTCCCAGTCGTCGATGGCGTCGCGCTCCAGATCGGCGTGCACCTCCTCGACGGGCAGGTTGAAGCACTCCGCGAGCATGGCGAGGGCATCGCTCACGGAGACCTGGGTCTTGGCTGGTTCGCTCATCGGTTAAACCTCAATTCAATGACGACAGGCCTTCGCCGTCGTCGTGCAGCAGCACGGTGCGGTCGTCGATCTGGATCATGGCCGCGCCCCATGACAATCCGACGCCATAGCCCAGCAGCATCCAGTGCAGCCGCTGCCCCGGTGCGGGCGGGGCGAGCCGGCGCGTCATCGCCACGGCCACCGAGGGGCCGCCGCAGTTGCCGCTGTCCTCGATCGACATCGGCACCCGATCGTCCGGCAACCCGCTTTTCTTCATCAGGTGTTTCATGATGAAGCGGTTGGACTGGTGGAACACGAAGGCGTCCACGTCGGCCACGGCCTTGCCGGCGAAGGCCAGCGTTTCGGCAATCAGTGGCGGGACGCGCTTGATGGTGAAGTTGAAGATGGCCGCGCCGTCCATTTCCAGGAAGTGGTGGCGCGGGTTGGCGGGCTCGCGGTCGCGGAAAGCGCCGCCGCGCAGGATCAGCCCATTGGCGCCGCTGCCGTCGGTGTGCAGCACGAACTGGCCGCCGGCGCCGGGTGTGTCGTCCAGTTCCAGCGCGGTGGCCGAGCCGGCGTCGCTGAACAGCAGCACGGTGGCCTGGTCTTCAGGGCTCACGAAGCGGCTGGGCGTTTCGCCGTGCAGCATCAGCACGCGCTGGTGGCCGCCGGCGCGCAGCATCGCGGCGGCGATGTACAGGCCGTAGGGGTAACCGGAGCAGCCCAGGCCGACGTCGAACGCGGCGCAGCTGTCGGGCAGGCCCAGGCGCTGCTGCAGCAGGCAGCTGGTGGAGGGCAGGAAGTGGTCGGGCGTCTGGGTGACGAAGATCAGCGCGCTCACCGTGTCGGGAGCCCAGCCCAGGCGCTCCATCAGCCGCGTGGCGGCGCGAAAGCACAGGTCGGCGGAGGTGATCGACGGGTCCACCACCCGGCGCTCGCGCACGCCGGCCATGGCCACCACCTTGCGCACGTCTTCCGGCGGGAAGCCCAGGGCCGGATCGAGGTTGTCCACGACCATCGGAGGCAGGCACGTGCTGATGCCTGCGATGCGGAAACCGCCGATGTTCGATTGGCTCACTCGATTTCCCTTGTTGAATCGGTCGCGTCCCGGGCGCGGAGTCCGGGCGCTGGTTGTGTACCCCGGCCAGTATACGGAAGGGCCCCGGGCCGAGGCGCCGCCCGGGCCCGGGGCCGGTCAAATGTCACAAAAGGCGGGCCAGCGCGTCCTCCCGCCAGTGGTGAAGGGCGGTGTAGAAACCCTCCCAGACGCAGCCGTTGCAGCCGCGCCCGCAGCAGGTGTCGGGCTCGGGCGGCGGCGGGCGCAGGGCGCTGTCCAGGTCCAGGCCCTGGCGCTGCGCCAGGCCGCGCAGGTGGGCGACGAGCGCCTGCGCGGTGGGCAGATCGGCCAGCGGCACCAGGCCCGGGTCGTGCCGCGTGAAGCGCGGCTGCTCACGGCCCTCGAACGCGCCCACCTCCGCGAACATCGCCGCCGGCCGCACCCACAGGCCCCAGCCGCCGTAGAGCGCGCGGTACAGGGTCATGCCCTGCAGGGTTTCGCTGCAGCGCACGGTGTCCAGCACCTCGTACCAGCCGCCCTTGTAGTGGCGGTACAGGCCGGGCGGCGTGGGGTTCAGCGGGGGCAGGTCGTCGTCGGTCATGGTGAGAAGTTTAGGCGCCGGCCTTGATCGGGATCGACGGCACCGGCACGTAGAACTCGCCGCCGGCGGCCTTGAACTCGGCCGACTTGCCGGCCATGCCCTGTTCGGCGTAGTCGCGCACGTCCTGCGTGATCTTCATCGAGCAGAACTTCGGCCCGCACATGCTGCAGAAGTGGGCTTCCTTGCTGCTGTCCTTGGGCAGGGTCTCGTCGTGGAAGTCGCGCGCGGTGTCCGGGTCCAGGCCGAGGTTGAACTGGTCGTGCCAGCGGAACTCGAAGCGCGCCTTGCTCATGGCGTCGTCGCGCGCTCGGGCACCGGGGTGGCCCTTGGCGATGTCGGCCGCGTGCGCCGCGATCTTGTAGGCGATCAGGCCCTGCTTCACGTCGTCGCGGTCGGGCAGGCCCAGGTGCTCCTTGGGCGTGACGTAGCAGAGCATGGCCGTGCCCATCCAGCCGATCATGGCCGCGCCGATGGCCGAGGCGATGTGGTCGTAACCCGGCGCGATGTCGATGGTGAGCGGGCCCAGGGTGTAGAACGGCGCTTCGTGGCAGCGCTTGAGCTGCTCGTCCATGTTGGCCTGGATCAGGTGCATCGGCACGTGGCCCGGCCCTTCGATCATGGTCTGCACGTCGTGCTTCCACGCGGTCTGCGTGAGCTCGCCCAGGGTCCTGAGTTCGGCGAACTGGGCCTCGTCGTTGGCGTCGGACGCGCTGCCGGGGCGCAGGCCGTCGCCGAGCGAGAAGCTCACGTCGTAGGCCTTCATGATCTCGCAGATCTCGTCGAAGTGCGTGTAGAGAAAGCTCTCCTGGTGGTGCGTGATGCACCACTTGGCCATGATGGAGCCGCCGCGCGAGACGATGCCGGTGCGGCGGTTCGCGGTGAGGTGGATGAAGGGCAGGCGCACGCCGGCGTGGATGGTGAAGTAGTCCACGCCCTGTTCGGCCTGCTCGATCAGCGTGTCGCGGTAGATCGCCCAGGTCAGGTCTTCGGCCACGCCGCCCACCTTCTCCAGCGCCTGGTAGATCGGCACTGTGCCGATGGGCACCGGCGAGTTGCGCACGATCCAGTCGCGCGTGGTGTGGATGTTGCGGCCGGTGGAAAGGTCCATCACGTTGTCCGCGCCCCAGCGGATCGCCCACACCAGCTTGTCCACTTCCTCCTCGATGCTGGAGGTGACGGCGGAGTTGCCGATGTTGGCGTTGACCTTGACCAGGAAATTGCGCCCGATCGCCATCGGCTCCACCTCGGGGTGGTTGATGTTGGCCGGGATGATGGCGCGGCCGCGCGCCACCTCGTCGCGCACGAACTCGGGCGTGATGATCTCGGGGATGCGCGCGCCCATGGGGTTGCCGCGCAGGCGCGCCTCGCGCGCCGCATCGCCCAGGTACTCGGCCATCCATTCGCGCTGGCCGTTCTCGCGCACGGCCACGTACTCCATCTCGGGCGTGACGATGCCGCGGCGCGCGTAGTGCATCTGCGTCACGTTCAGGCCGCTGCGCGCGCGGCGCGGCGCGCGCTGCAGGCCGGTGGCGGAGGCGCGCAAGGCCTCGATGCGTTCGGCATCGCGGGCTTCGTGTTTCACGCCGTCGTCCAGCGCCTGGCGCGCGCGGCCGGCATAGGTTTCGGTGTCGCCGCGCGCGGCGATCCACGCGCCGCGCACGTCGGGCAGGCCGCGTGTCACGTCGATCGCGGCCGTCGGCTCCGAGTAGGGCCCCGAGGTGTCGTAGACCACGACGCGCTCGCCGTTGGTGAGCGCGATCTCGCGCATGGGCACGCTCACGCCGGGCTGCTGGCCGCTCACGTGGATCTTGCGGGAAGCGGGAAAGGGCTCGCGGCTGAGGGCGAGGGACGCGGTGGGGATCTTGTCGGGGGCATTCATGGTGGCGGTCTCCGGTTCCGGTGGATGGGCATGGACGAATGCTCCGGAGGACCGCCCCAGTGACCGCGTGCGCAGGCGCCGCCCTTCCGCAGGGGGAAGGGCCGCACCCGCATGCCGCCGTGGGGCATGCGCTCTTCTTTCGCCGGTACTAACCGGATCAAGTTCACGGGTTCGGCCGTCAAGCCGTCTCAGCGCCGGACCCTTTCGAGTCCGTGCACCCCGGAGCAGGGCAGAGTGTACGCGGACACGCTTTGTCACAAGAACACGACAGAACAGCGATAGATTGCCGCGCAAGATGGATTCCACAGAAAGGCAGGATGCAAACATGGACAAATCAATGATGAAGGGCCTGGTCGTCGGCGGGCTCGCCACGGTCGTCATCGGCGCCAGCGGCGTCACCGGCTACCAGACGCTCATGAAACCCAAAGTCGCCGAGGTTGTCGAGGTGAAGGAAGTCATGGCCACAGTGGTCACGCCGCGCGAGCATTGCGAGGACGTGACGGTGCAGCGGCAGGCGCCCGTGAAGGACCAGCACCGCATCGCCGGCTCGGTGATCGGCGGCGTGGCCGGCGGCCTGCTGGGCAGCACGATTGGTGGCGGCAGCGGCAAGACGCTGGCGACCGTGGCCGGTGCCGCGGCTGGCGGCTACGCCGGCAACCAGGTGCAGAAGAACATGCAGCAGAAGGACACGGTCGCTTCGGTGGAGCGGCGCTGCAAAACCGTGAACGAAAAGTCGCAGAAGCTCAGCGGCTACCAGGTGACCTACCGCCTGGACGGCAAGGACGGCACGGTGCGAACCTCGTTCAAGCCCGGCGCGACGCTGCCGGTGAAGGACGGCCAGGTCGTGACCACGCCGCCGCCCGACGCGAAGTCGTGAAGCCGGCGCCGCGCATTTGAAAAAGAATGCAACTCAGATCAGGATGTCGAACAGGTTGGAGAAGGTGTCCGTCCACGGCCGGAAACCCGGCCGGGGCTGCAGCACCTGAGCGCCCTGCAAGACCGGCGGCAGGTTCGCCGCCTGTGCGGGGTTGACGAACACCACCCACGAGGAGCGCCGGCAGAACGGGTCGCCATGGCCCGAGGGCAGTTCCAGCAGCAACGCCACCTTGCCCATGTGCTGCGCGGCCGAGGCCATGACCGGGCGCAGGTCCAGGTAGGTGTTGGTGATGTGCACCGCGAGCAGCCCGTCCGGCCGCATGTGGCGCTGGTAGGCCTGGAAGGCCTCGAGCGTGAGCAGGTGGGTGGGAATCGAGTCGCCTGAAAACGCGTCCATGGCCAGCAGGTCGAAGGCCTGCGGGGGCTCGCCCTCCAGCATCAGGCGGCCGTCGCCCAGCACGGGCACGGTGCGCGCCGCGCTGTCGGCCAGAAACGTGAAATGCCGCCGCGCCAGGTCCAGCACCTGGTCGTTGATCTCGTACAGGCGCATCTCGTCACCCGCGCGGCCGTACACCGCGAGCGTGCCCGCGCCCAGGCCCACCACGCCCAGCTTGCGCGGCCGGTCGGTGGGCAGGCTCAGCAGCGCGCGGCCGATGCCGGTGCGCTCGCAGTAGTAGGCGGTGGCGCGCCTGGGGTGGTTCAGGTACTGCTCGCCGTGCGTGATGCTGCCGTGCACCATCTTGCGCACCGGGCCCAGGCCGTCTTCGTCCACGCTCTCGTCGATGCGCGTCTGGCTGTAGAAGTTGCGCACCACCTCGGTGTAGCCCCGCACATCGTCCAGCGAGAGGCTGGCCAGGCGAACGCCGTAGAACAGCAGGGCCAGCAGCAGGGCGCCGCGCCAGCGCCAGCGCAGCCCGGGCCAGAGCACCCGCACCATCAGCAGCGCGCACAGAAACAGGCCCAGCGGCAGCTCGAAGTAGGCGTTGAAGGCCACCGGCGCGACCAGGCCGACGAACAGGCCGCCCAGCGCGCCCCCCACCGAGAGCATCAGGTAGAACAGCGTGAGGTGGCGCAGCGGCGGGCGCCGCCGCACCAGCTCGCCGTGGCAGACCATGCAGAACACAAACACCGCCGCGCACAGCAGGGCCACCAGCACCGGCACGTCCAGGCCCTGGTTCATCGCGACATCGAGCGCCAGGAAGGCCAGCGGCAGGAGACCCAGGAAGAGCGGGCGCACGTAATAGCGCGGCGCGTCGAAACACAGGATGAAGCTCAGCAGGTAGAGCGCCAGCGGCAGCACCCAGAGAAAGGGCACGGGCGCCACGTCCTGCGTGAGGTGTCGCGTGATGGCCAGCAGCAGCATGGAGGCGGTGGCCGCCAGGCCGACCCACAGCAGGCACTCGCGCCAGCTCGGGCGGGGCGCGTCTTCGAGCGGTGCGGTGTGGGCGGTGGCGCCGTTCTGCCGCCGCACCGTGTAACCCGCCGTGGCCACGCAGACCAGCACGAACAGCGCATAACCGGCCGACCAGACCCAGGCCTGCGGTGTCACCGCCAGCGCCGGCTCGACCAGCACCGGGTAGGACAGCAGCGCCAGCATGGACGCCAGGTTGGACAGCGCGTAAAGCCGGTAGGGCTGCGCGCCCCGGGCCAGGAAGGCGCGCGCGTACCAGGCCTGCATGAGCGGGCCGGTGGTGGACAGCAGCAGGTAGGGCACACCCACGGTGGTGGCCAGCACGCCGAGCACGCTCCAGGTCGGGTGGGCCTGGGCGTCGAGTTTCCACGAGGGGTCGGCCACCACCGGCAGGGTGGCCAGGCTGATCAGCAGCAGCGCGCCGTGCACCCAGGGCTGGCGCCGGGGGCTGAGCTTCTCATGCACCAGGTGCACATAGGCATAGCCCAGCAGCAGCTCCACCTGGAAGAACACCATGCACAGCGTCCAGACCGAGGACGAACCGCCGAACCACGGCAGGATCATCTTGGCCACGATGGGCTGGATCTGGAACAGCAGGAAAGCGGACAGGAAAACCGTGGCTGCGAACAGAGGCATGGTAGTGTGGTCCTGGTCGGCGGGATGCCGGAGTATGGCCGGGCTCGCGCGAAAGGAGTGACCCCATGAACAGTTTTGGCAGACGGGCGCAGGGCGAGCGCCTGGAGCGCATGCGCGCTTCGCCCCGGTGGGACGGCACGGGTTTTCGCAACGTGCACCCGGTGCTGCCGGGGCTGCGCGACCCTTCCGTGCCCCGGCCCACGCTCAAGGAATTCCTCAGCGCGGGCGACCGGCGCCTGCCGGGCGCCGCACTGCCTTCGCTGGACCCGCGCGAGCGCTGGGGCCGAGCGGCCCAGAGCGGCCTGCGCGCCACCTGGCTGGGGCATTCCACGGTGCTGATCGAGATCGACGGCCACCGGGTGCTGACCGACCCGGTGTGGGGCACGCGCGCCTCGCCGTTCCGGCTGCTCGGTCCCAAGCGCTTCCAGCCCGTGCCCTTGCGGCTGCGGCAGATGCCCGAGGTGGACGTGGTGGTGATCTCGCACGACCACTATGACCACCTGGACTACCCCACCATCCGCGCGCTCGCGCGGCACAGCCGCGTGCCCTTCGTCACCTCGCTGGGCGTGGGCGCGCACCTGCAGGCCTGGGGCGTGGCGGCCGAGCGCATCACCGAGCTGGACTGGTGGGACAGCCACCGCGTGCCCGGCACCGGCATCACGGTCACGGCGGCGCCGTCGCAGCACTTTTCCGGCCGCAGCTTCAAGGACCGCAACGCCACGCTGTGGTCGTCGATGGTCATCGCCAGCGAGCGGCACCGCGTGTTCTTCAGCGGAGACACCGGCCTGACCACCGAGTACGCCGAGATCCGCGAGCGCCTCGGGCCGTTCGATCTGGTCATGCTGGAGGTGGGTGCCTTCCACCCCGCCTGGGGCGACATACACCTCGGGCCGGCCAATGCCCTGAAGGCGCACGCCTTGCTGGGCGGTGGGGCTTTTCTGCCGGTGCACTGGGGCACTTTCAGCCTGGCCATGCACGCCTGGGACGAACCGGTGGAGACCTTGCTGCAACTGGCGCAAGGGCAGGGCACGCCCTTGCTGATGCCCCGGCTGGGGGAAGCCGTGGAGCCGGCCCACCTGGAGGTGGTGCTGCCCTGGTGGCGCGCGCTGGGCGCCGGCCAGGAGGCCCCAAAGGTGCCCGACGGGCCACCGGCCCTGCAGCGCGACCTGCCCTGGCCCCTCGATTGAAGAAAGCCCCTCCATGAACACCACCGTTGACGGCCCCGACGGCCAACCCCGTTGCCGCTGGTGCGCCGCCGCGCCCGAGTTCTTCGCCTACCACGACCGGGAATGGGGCTTCCCCGTGGACGACGACCGCCGGCTGTTCGAGAAGCTGTGCCTGGAGAGTTTCCAGTCGGGCCTGAGCTGGCGCACCATCCTCGCCAAGCGCGAGAACTTCCGCGCCGCCTTCCACGGCTTCGACTTCAACCGCGTCGCCCGCTTCACGCCCAAGGACGTGGAACGCCTGTTGGGCGACGAGGGCATCGTGCGCCACCGCGGCAAGATCGAGGCGGTGATCAACAACGCGCAGCGCGCGCAGGCGATGGTGAAGGCCGAGGGTTCGCTGGCGGCGTTCTTCTGGCGCTACGAACCGGACGAGGCGGAGCTGGGTGAGCCACAGACGGTTTCCACCTCGGAAGCCTCCGTGCGCCTCTCGAAGGATTTGAAGAAACTGGGCTGGGCCTTCGTCGGCCCGACCACGGTGTTTGCCTTCATGCAGGCCATGGGCCTGATCAACGACCACGCCGAGGCTTGCGTGGTGCGTGCGCAGGCCGCGCAGGCGCGCCGGCGCTTCAAGCGGCCCTGATTCAGAGCGGGTCGGCCAGCAGCTTGGAAAGGGCCGCGATGTTGGCCGCGCTGGGCACCTGGGGCTTCATCTCGTCCTCTTCGGCCGTGGCGTTTTCGTGCGCCTGGATCGCATTGACCATGGCGTACTGGTTCTCCCATGACAGCGTCTTGCCTTCGGGGCAGAGGTCGCGCACGGTGCCGAACCAGTAATAGCCGTCCTTGCCGCCGAACAGCGCGTCGATGCCGCCGGCATCGCCCGGCTTGAGGCCATGGGCGGCCAGGATGAGCTTGAGCTTGTGGTGCGAAACGGAATACTGCATGGGGTAAGCGCGGGGTGAGGGGTCGGCGATTGTACTGAAGGCCCGCCGCCCGCGCTGTCACGCGATGCCGCAGGCCAGCAGGTAGCGCGGCTCGTTTTCCAGCACGTGGCCGCGCAGCAGGGTGCTGGCCTTTTCGGCGTCGTGGTCTTCCACCGCGTCCACCAGCACCTGGTGGCTGGAGACCGCGTTGCTGATGGGCGAGCGGTGGCGCAGCGCGGTGAGCTGGTAGCGCAGCAGCTCGTAGCTGGCGCGCAGGTAGTGGTTGTCGCAGCTCTCGAAGAAAGCCTGGTGGAAGCTCATGTCGATGCGCGCGAGCGCGGGCAGGTCCTTCGCGCGCTCGGCGGTCTTCATCTCTTTCACGCACTGCGCCATGCGCTGCAGCAGCTCGCGCGGGTGGGACTGCATGGCCTCGCGCAGCGCCTCGGTCTCCACCATCGCGCGGAACTGCAGCAAATGCGACAGCTCCTGCGGCGAGAGCGTGAAGACGAAGGTGCCGCGCTGCGGGTGGATCTCCACCAGGCCCTCGCTCTTGAGCCGCAGCAGGGCCTCGCGCACCGGCGTCTTGCTCACGCCCATGCGCTGGGCCAGCTGGGCTTCCGACACCTGCTCGCCGAGCTTGAGGTCGCCTTTGACGATGGCCTCGCGCAGCCGCTCGGCGACCACGTCGGTGAGCAGTCGGGGGCGTTGCAGTTCCAGGGCGGTGTTCATGGGGTGGTCGGTCTCGTGTGGCGAAGAGTATAGGGTTATTGCTGATTTAACATCTGAGATATCAGATACCATGGCGGCCGACACGTCAAGCTGAGCAACCCGGAGACATTCACGTGAGTTCACCGCCCGCCCCTTCCTCTCCCGCGCACCCGTTGGCGCACGCCTTCCTCGCCGCCAACCGCTGGGTGCTCATCGTGCTGCTGGGGGTGATGGCCGCGCTGGTGATCGGCAACGTGTTCGCGCGCTACGCCTTCAGCCATTCCTTCACCTGGGTGGAAGAGGCCACGCGCTACATGATGATCTGGGCCGCCTTCATCGGCGCCGGCCCTGCGCTGCGCGTGGGCGGCCACATCGCCATCGACACGCTGCAGGCCTCGGTGCCGCTGCCCCTGGCGCGGCTGCTGCGCGTGCTGATCGTGGCCATCGTCGCGGCCACGCTGGTGACGCTGGTCTGGCTGGGCATCGAATACGTGGAGTTCGCCTGGTACCAGGAGTCGCCGGTGCTGGGCTGGTCGCTGGGCAAGGTGTACCTCGCGCTGCCGCTGGGCGCGGCGCTGATGCTGGTGCACCTGGCGATGGTGGCGCGGCAGTGGATCGTGCTGGGCGAGTGGGACCGGGTCGAAGGTTTCGACCCGCAGGCCCTGTGAAGCCGGAGGGCCTGCGATGACGACGGTTCTCGGTCTGGTCTTTCTGGCGCTGATGGTGATCGGCGCACCCATTGCCTTCGCGATGCTCATCGCCGGCCTGGTCGCGGTCTGGCTCAAGCCCGGCCTGTCCTCGCTGGTGGTGATGCAGAACCTCTTCAGCGGGCTCGACAGCTTCCCGCTGATGGCGATTCCCTTCTTCATCCTCGCCGCCGAGCTCATGACGGGCGGCGCGCTCACCGACGTGCTGCTCAAGTTCGCCGCGCGCCTGGTGGGCATGCGCCGCGGCGGCCTGGGCCACGCCAACATCCTCACGCTCACCTTCTTCTCGGGCATCAGCGGTTCGGCGCTGGCCGATGCGGCGGGCCCCGGTGCCATGCTGATCAAGATGATGCGCAAGGCGGGCTACAAGGATTCGTATGCCGCCGCGCTCACCGCGAGCACCGCCATCGTCGGCCCGATCATCCCGCCCTCGATCATCATGATCGTCTACGCGATGACCGACAACAGCGTGAGCATCACCGGCCTGTTCCTGGCCGGCGTGGTGCCGGGCTTCCTGATCGCGCTCTCGCTGATGGTGGTGAACCACATCGTGAGCGTGCGGCGCGGTTACCGCTCCTCGCCCGAGCTGCTCGACCCGGCACCGCTGCTGCGCCTGTTCTGGCGCGCGCTGCCGGCGCTGATGCTGCCGGTGATCATCCTGGGCGGCATCCACCTGGGCATCTTCACGCCCACCGAGGCCTCGGCCGCCGCCGTGCTCTATGCGCTGCTGGTGGGCCGCTTCGTCTACGGCACGCTGCGCATGGACATGCTGCCTGCCATCCTGTTCCGATCGGCGCTGATGACGGCCTCCATCCTGTTCATCGTCGCCACCTCGGCGGTGTTCGCCTGGGTGCTCACCGTGGGCCAGATCCCGCAGACCATGGCCGCGTGGATCGCCGGCATGGCGCTCTCGCCGATCGAGCTGCTGATCGCCATCAACGTGCTGCTGCTGCTCGTGGGCATCTTCATCGAGCCCTTGCCGGGCGTGATGATCATGGTGCCCATCCTCGGCCCCTTGGCCGAGGCGGCCGGGTTGAACTCCCTGCACTTCGCCATCGTGGTCATCGTGAACCTCACGCTGGGCATGGTCACGCCGCCGGTGGGCGGGCTGCTGTTCGTCACCTCCGCCGTCTCGGGCGTTCGCATGGGCCCCATGGTGCGCGAGATGGTGCCCATGCTGGTCGCGCTGTTCACCGTGCTGATGCTGCTCACTTTCGTTCCCGCGTTTTCCACCTGGTTGCCCGGCGTGCTCGGCTACCAACACTGACCCTCAGAACCACCCTAGAAGGAGACTTCCCGTGAAGATTCATCGCAAGCACTTCCTGGCGGCCGTGGCCCCCGTGCAGCGGGCCGGTCGGGTTGGCCGAGACGA
>NZ_JBWKZH010000027.1:40325-72782 GCF_059424305.1 Hydrogenophaga sp. GW456-12-10-14-TSB4
GGGGGCGGGGGCCCCCGCCTCCCTGCTGGCGTTCGGCGCCGGCCCCGCGTTCGCGCAGAAGGTGCTGAAGTACACGCATTACCAGCCGGCCGGCAACGACCAGCCCAAGCACGCCGCCGCGCTCGCGTTCAAGGACCACGTGGAGAAAGCCACCAACGGCTCGCTCAAGGTCGAGCTGTACCCCGCCGGCCAGCTGGGCCCGGCGCAGCAGGTCATGGAAGGCCTGCGCCTGGGCACGGTCGAACTCGCCGTGGTGCACGACGGCGGCATTCCCGGCGTCTACAAGACCTTCAACATCTTCGGCCTGCCCTTCCTCTTCAACGACCACGCGCACGCTTACGCCGTGCTCGACGGCAAGTTCGGCCAGGAGCTGGCCGAGGACATGCGCAAGCGCACCGGCATCCGCCTCATGGGCTACGCCGACAACGGCATCCGCCACTTCACCAACAACAAGCGCGCCATCAAGACCCCCGAGGACATGAAGGGTCTGAAGATCCGTGTGCAGCCCAGCCCGGTGTTCGTGAAGCTGGTCGAGTCGCTGGGCGCCAGCCCCACCGCGATCGACTGGGGCGAACTGCCCGCCGCGCTCGCGCAAGGCACGGCTGACGGCCAGGAAAACGGCGTCACCAACATCATGGCCGCCAGCCTGTTCCAGCACCAGAAACACATCACGCTGGACGGCCACGTGTACAGCCTGCACGCCTACATGGTCAGCGAGCGCTTCTTCAACGGCCTGAATGCCACCGAGAAGAAGGCCGTGACCGAAGGCGTGGACATCGCCAAGAAGATCCACCGCGACATGACGCGCGCGCAGGACCTCTCGGCCAAGAAGGTGCTGACCGAAAAAGGCATGACGGTGACCGAACTCACCCCGGCCGAGATCGACCGCTTCCGCAAGGTCGCCCAGCCGCCGGTGCGCGCCTACCTCGAAGCCGAGGTGAGCAAGGAGTGGACCGAGAAGCTGCTGCAAGCCGCTGCCGCCAAGTGAGCGACGGGGTGACGCAAGACCGCCTGGTGGTGGCCCTGGACGACGGCTACGCCGCCTACGACCAGGAAGAGGCCCTGCTGGGCGCCGAGGGCGCGCGCTTCGAGGTGCGCCCCTGCCGCCGCGACGAAAACGCGGCGGCGGCCTCGGTGGTGGACGCCGACGTGGTGCTGGTGCGCGAGTCGCCGGTGTCGCGCCGGGTGATCGACGCCATGACCCGCTGCCGCGCGGTGATCCGCTACGGCATCGGCGTGGACAACATCGACCAGGCCGCCGCGCGCGAGCGCGGGATCATGGTGGCCAACGTGCCCGACTACGGCACCGACGAGGTGAGCTCGCAGGCCGTGGCGCTGGCGCTGGCCGTCTCGCGCCGCATCGGCCTGCACGACGCCGAGGTGCGCGCCGGCCGCTGGTCCACCGGCGTGCTGCAGCCCATGTTCCGGCTGCGCGGGCGCACGCTGGGCCTGGTGGGCTTCGGCCGCATCGCGCGCATGACGCTGGAGAAGCTGGCCGGCTTCGGTTTCGGCCGCGTGCTGGTGCACGACCCCAAGAGCGACATGCCCCCGGGCGTGGAGCGCACCGACCTCGACACCCTGTTCGCTGAGGCCGACGTGATCTCGCTGCACGCGCCGCTCAACGGGCAGACCAAACACATGGTGGACGCGCGGCGCATCGCGCTCATGCGGCCCACCGCCATCCTGGTGAACACGGCGCGCGGTGGCCTGGTGGACACGCAGGCGCTGTACGAGGCTTTGCGCGAGCGCCGCATCCTCGGTGCGGGGCTCGACGTGTTCGAGCAGGAGCCGCCGGGCGCGCACCCGCTGTTCGGCCTGGACAACGTGGTCGTGACCAACCACATGGGCTGGTACAGCGAAGAGGCCATGCGCGAACTGCAGCTCAAGACGGCGCAGGAGGCGGTGCGCGTGCTGCGCGGAGAACAACCCTTGCACTGGCTCAACCGCTGGTGATTTTTTTGATTGAACGGAGAAACGATGAACAAGGAATTGAAGGAGCTGGTCGACGGCTTCAACCAGGTGGCTGTGGCCTCGGTGGCCGACGCGGTGGACAAGGTCTGCGGAAAACGCGGCTACATGGACACGCCGATCAAGCCGCGCATCAACGACAAGCGCCTCTGCGGCCCCGCCGCCACCGTGCTCGAATCGGCGACCGATGAATTCGTGCCGCCCCAGCACGCGCTGGACCTGATCGACGAAGCCGAACCCGGCAGCGTGATCGTGATCGCCATCGAAGGCGGCCAGCCCGACGTGGCGGTGTGGGGCGGCCTCATGACGGCCGGCGCCGTGGCCAACGGCCACGCCGGTGCGGTGCTGGACGGCGGCGTGCGCGACCTCACCGAGATCCGGCGCGACTACGGCTTCCCGGTCTATGCCCGCGACGTGAGCCCCGGCACCACGCTGGGCCGCTACCGCACGGTGGCGTCCCAGGTTCCGGTGCGCGTGGGCGGCATCGTGGTGCACCCGGGCGACATCCTGGTCGGCGATGTGGACGGCGTGGTCGTGGTGCCGCGCGCCCGGGCCGCCGAGGTGCTGGCCGCGTCGCGCGAGATCGACGAGCGCGAGCTGGAGCAGGCCAAGCTCATCATGGCCGAGAAGTCGCTGCGCAAGGGCCTGGCCAAATATGGCCGCATCTGAGGCACCCAGCCACGCCGGGGCCGCGCAGATCGTGGCCCTGGGCGAGGCCATGGTCGAGTTCAACCAGACCGGGGAGAACGGCGGGCGCAGCTACCTGCAGGGCTTCGGCGGCGACACCTCCAACTTCGCCATCGCCGCCGCCCGCCAGGGCGCGCGCGTGGCCTATGTGAGCGCGCTGGGCGACGACCCCTACGGCGCCCTGCTGCGCCGCCTGTGGGACGAGGAGGGCGTGGACCACCGCCACGTGCTCACCGACCCGGCGGCCTTCAGTGCCATCTACTTCGTGACCCACAACGGGCAGGGCCACCACTTCAGCTTCTTCCGCAGCGGCTCGGCCGCGAGCCGGCTCACGCCGGCCATGCTGCCGCGCGCGCCGATCGAGACGGCGCGCGTGCTGCACCTCTCGGGCATCTCGCTGGCGATTTCACCGAACGCCTGCGACGCCGGTTACGCCGCCATCGAATGCGCGCGCGCCGCCGGGGCCTGGGTGTCGTTCGACACCAACCTGCGGCTCAAGCTGTGGTCGGTGGAGCGCGCGCGCGCCGTCATGACGGACGTGATCGGCCTGAGCGACATCTGCCTGCCGAGCTACGACGACGTGGTCGCCATCACCGGCCTGCGCGAGCCCGATGCTCTGGTGGACCACTGCCTGCGCCTGGGCGCGAAGACGGTGGCGCTCAAGATGGGCGAGCAAGGCGCGATCGTGGCCACGGCCGGCGAGCGCCACCGCATCGCGCCGGCGCACTGCCGGCCGGTGGATGCCACGGGTGCGGGCGATGCCTTCGGCGGGGCTTTCGTGGCACGGCTGGTGGCGGGCGACGACCTGCCCACCGCCGGGCGCTACGCCGCCACGGTGGCCGCACTCTCCACCGAGGGCTATGGCGCGGTGGCGCCGATTCCGCACGCTGCGCGCGTGCGCGAGGTGCTGGCCGCCGCCATGGCGTGAGCGCCGCTCAGTCCAGCAGCGAACGCACCACCGACTCGCGCGTGCGCAGCCGCGTGGTGCGCTGGAAGAACAGGCTGTTGGGCACGCGCAGGTAGGACGGCTCGGCGTCGGCCGGGGTGTCTTCGCGCAGCGTGGTGTAGATCAGGTTGATGTCCATCACCTCGCCGGCCAGGCCGGGCTTGTCGCCGCCTTCGAGCAGCTCGATGCGGTCGTGCAGGCCGAACGGGCGCGAGGTGAAGATCAGCACCGCGCAGAAGATGTTGGAGAGCACGCTCCAGGCCGCGAAGAAGGCGATGGCGCCCACGGTGGCGAAGCCGGTGAAGGCGGTCCAGATCACCATGCCGGAGACGCCCACGCGGTCCAGCACCAGCAGCAGGGCGGCGCCGAACAGCAGGAAGGTGACCACGCGACGGCCCCCGATCACCAGTTCCAGCGGCAGCCGGTGATCCTCCCCCACACGGGTGATGAGGCGGTGCAGCAGCGAGCGCAGCAGCAGCGCCACGAAGACGATCAGCGCGATCTGCAGCGCGATGGTGATGACGTCGATGAAGGGGTGGGCGTAGGCGGGGAGAACGTCTTTCATGGGATGGCGGCAGTCAAGGTCGGGAAACCCCGAGCTTATGGGGCCCGGACGACCACCGTCATCGACCGCCTTGTTTTGAATACCTTCAAAGACTCCACCCTGTGCAGATCTCGTACAGGTATTCTATAAAGCTATAACTGATACAGCCTGAATGGGGCTCCGGATCGGGGCCGGCTCCACATAATCGCGCCCTGAAGCCCTCAGCACCCGCTGACTTCTCAACCAACGCAGCGCGGCGATCTCTCGCACGCGCTTTGACACACAGACAATCGCGGCCCGTTCCCCGGGCGCGAACCGGAGCACAACAATGGCCTCTCCCAAACTGACCTGGAATATCGCGCTGGCGGGCGAATGCATGGCGGCCCGTCCCTTCTCGGTGCATGACGACGAAGAGTCGATGCGCGTCATCAACCTGCTGCGTGGCGCGGACCTGACCTACGCCCACCTGGAGATGAACCTGGCGCACAGCCGCGAACTGGAATACCCCAACCGCGGCGACTGGCTGGGCAGCTTCATGATGGCCGACCCCGCCGTGGCGCGCGACCTGAAGTGGGCGGGTATCGACATCATGTCCCTGGCGCACAACCACAGCCTGGACTTCGGACCCGCCGGCATGCTGGCGACCAAGAAGCACCTGCAGGAAGCGGGCGTCGAGGCCGCGGGCACCGGCCTGGACCTCGAAGAGGCCCGCGAGCCGGCCTACCTTGAAACCCGCCATGGCCGCGTGGCGCTGATCTCCACCACCTCGGGCAACAAGCCCAACGAATGGGCCAGCCTGGGCAAGGGCGGCTACAAGGGCCGCCCCGGCATCAACCCCTTGCGCGCCAGCTTCAACTACGTGCTGACGCAGGAAGCGGCCGAGCAGATGAAGGCCATCGCGCGCGAGCTGGACGTGCTGCGCCAGGCCGATGGCTCCACCATGGGCACCGGCCTGAAGGCCGAGGAGTTCAGCTTCCAGATGCCGGGCGACCAGTCCACGCGCGGCTCCAACGTCTTCACCGCCGGCGATCACTTCGAGATCCAGAGCCGCTGCCACCCACGCGATCTGGCGGGCAACCTGCGTTCGATCGACGAAGCCAAGAAGATGGCCGACCTGGTGATCGTGGCGCACCACTACAACATCGCCGACGGCAAGCGCCGCGAGAAGGTGCCGATGTTCGTGCGCGAATTCGCCCACGCGGCGATCGACGCCGGCGCGGACATCTATGTGGCGCACGGCTGGCACTGGACGCTGGGCATCGAGATCTACAAGGGCAAGCCCATCATTTACGGCACCGGCAACTTCTTCGCCCAGTCCGAGTTCATCCGCCGCGTGCCCTACGACAGCTACGAAAGCTGGGGCCACGACATGGACCGCCTGCCCACGCTCAACCCGGCCGACCACCCGCTGCACCCGGGCCTGGACACCCACAACGAAGCCTGGTGGGCGTCTGCCCTGATGAGCCTGGAGATGAAGGACGGGAAGTTCGTCAGCATGACGCTGCACCCGGTGGAGATGGGCCGCACGGCCCGCGAAGGCACCATCACGCGCCAGACCGGTCAGGGCGAGCATGCGCTGACCGACGGCCGCCCCCTGCTCGCGACGGGCGAGACGGCCGAGCGTGCCCTGGGCCGGATCCAGCGCCTGTCGAAGAATTTCGGCACGGAAGTGACGATCGAGAACGGTGTGGGCGTCATTCGCTTCTGAGGCTGAAACAATCCTGAGTCAGGAGGACTTTCATGTCACAGAAGCTGGTGATGCCAGAAGCCGCGGCCCCGCCCGCCCTCGAGGTGGGCGGCCTCACCGTGGCGTTCGAGAAGCAGGGACGCCGCGTGGAGGTGGTCTCCGGCGTGTCCTTCTCGATCGCCGCCGGCCGCACGCTGGGTGTGGTGGGCGAGAGCGGTTGTGGCAAGACCATGACCTCGCTGGCCGTCATGGGCCTGGCACCGTCCAATGGACTGGTGTCGGGGTCGATCCGCCTGGCCGGCCAGGAGATGGTGGGCGCCGCCGAGCGCGTCTGGGCGGACAGCCGTGGTGCCCGTGCCGCGATGGTCTTCCAGGAGCCGATGAGCGCGCTCAACCCGGTCATGACGATCGGCCGCCAGATCGCCGAGGTGCTGGTGCGGCACCGCCGCCTGGGCTGGCGAGAAGCCCACGAGCAGGCCGTGGAGGCGCTGGCATCGGTGGGCATTCCCTCGCCCGCGTTGCGGGCCAAGGACTACCCGCACCGGCTCTCCGGCGGCATGCGCCAGCGGGCCATGATCGCCATCGCCCTGGCGTGCCGGCCGGCCGTGCTGGTGGCCGACGAGCCCACCACCGCGCTGGACGTGACCATCCAGGCGCAGGTGCTCGACCTGATGGTGGAGATGCAGGAGCGCCTGGGCATGGCGATCCAGTTCATCAGCCACAACCTCGCGGTGATCTCGGAGATCGCCGACGAGATCGTGGTGATGTACGCGGGCAAGGTGGTGGAGAAGGCGCAGGCCGATGACCTCTTCACCTCCCCGCTGCACCCCTACACCCGCGGGTTGATCGAGACCCTGCCCGATCCCCAGCGCCGCGTGGCCCGCCTGCCGGTGATTCCGGGTGCGGTGCCCAAGCTGGACGTCGATTTCCGGGGCTGCCGGTTCGCCGGCCGCTGCCGGCTGGCCGACGACCATTGCCGCGCGGTGTCTCCCGAGCTGGAACTGCACGCAGCCGACCACTGGGTTGCCTGCCACAAGGTGGACGTATGAGTGTGTTGCTGGATATCGATTCGATGTGCGTCCACTTCAAGGTGGGCGCGGGTTTGTTCAAGCCGGGCAAGACCCTGCGCGCGGTGGAGAAGGTCAGCCTGAAGATCGGCGAGAACGAAACGCTGGCCCTGGTGGGTGAAAGCGG
This sequence comes from Hydrogenophaga sp. GW456-12-10-14-TSB4, assembly GCF_059424305.1. NCBI lineage: Bacteria > Pseudomonadati > Pseudomonadota > Betaproteobacteria > Burkholderiales > Comamonadaceae > Hydrogenophaga > Hydrogenophaga sp. GW456-12-10-14-TSB4. Next base: position 47,352 of record NZ_JBWKZH010000027.1, read on the forward strand.
CAGCGGCAAGACCACGCTGGGTCGGGTGGTCGCCGGGCTGGAGGTGCCCACGGCGGGCCAGGTGCGTTTTCGGGGCGAACGGATCCAGTCCTCGGGCAAGATCCAGATGGTCTTCCAGGACCCGTTCTCCGCGCTGGACCCGCGCATGCTGGTGGGCGACATCGTGGCCGAGCCCTTGCGCCTGCTGGGCGAGGGCACGGCAGCGCAGCGGCGCGAGCGCGTGCGCGCCATGATCGAGCAGGTGCGCCTGCCCGCCGACGCGGCCGACCGCTACCCGCACGAGTTCTCGGGCGGGCAGCGGCAGCGCATCGCGATCGCCCGTGCGCTGATCTCCAACCCCGAGCTGATCGTCGCCGACGAGCCGCTGTCGGCGCTGGACGTGTCGATCCAGAGCCAGGTGCTCAACCTGATCATGGACCTCAAGGACAGCCGCAAGCTGGCCCTGCTGTTCGTGAGCCACGACCTCGCGGTGGTGCACCACATCGCGGACCGCGTGGCGGTGCTCTACCTGGGCCGCCTGGTCGAGATCGCAGGCCGCGACGAGCTGTTCTCGCGGCCCAGCCACCCCTACACCCGGGCCCTGCTGGATGCGGCCCCCCGCATCGGGGCGCGCCGCCAAAGGGGCGCATCGACCCTGAAGGGCGAAATCCCCAGCCCCATCAACCCGCCCTCGGGCTGCGTCTTCCACACCCGTTGCCCCAAGGCCACCGACATCTGCCGCAGCGTCGAGCCCGTGCTCGAAGCGCTGTCCGATCGTTCCGGCCAGTGGGCCGCCTGTCATTTCAAGGAGTAGTGCATTGAGCAGCTATAGCCTACGTCGCACCGCCCAGGCCCTGCTGGTGGCCGTGATCATGTCGTTTGCCCTGTACAACATGATCTCGCTGCTGCCGGGCGATCCGGTGGACCTGATGCTGGAGGGCAATCCCTCCCTCACGCCCGAGCTGGTGGCCCAGATGCGCCAGCTCCATGGTGTCGACCAACCGGTGCTCACCCGCTACTGGAGCTGGCTGAACAGCCTGGCCGCGGGGGACATGGGGTACTCCAACACCCATTTCAAGCCGGTCTCCGCCGTTTTGGCGCCGGCGCTGGTGCAGACCTCCAAGCTGATGATCCTGACCTTCGTCATCAGCGTGACGGCCTCCATCGTGCTGGGCTGCATCGCGGCCATGAAGCCCGGGGGGTGGCTCGACAACGTGATCAGCTTCGTGGCCTTCGCCTGCATCTCCTCGCCGGCGTTCTGGGTCGCGCTCATCTTCCTGATGGTGTTCGCCGTCAAGCTGCAATGGGTGCCCGCCACCGCGACCGCGCTGGACCCGGGCATGGGTTTCCTGCAGGAGCTGCGTTACCTGGTGCTGCCGGTGCTCACGCTCACCCTCTTCAGCATGGGCCAGTACATCCGCTACGTGCGGGCTTCGATGATCGAGACGCTGAACGCCGACTTCATCCGCACGGCCCGCGCCAAGGGGCTGAACCAATGGACAGTCATCAGCCGCCACGCCCTGCGCAACGCGCTGGTGCCCGTGGTCACGCTGATGGCGCTGAGTTTCGGCTCGCTGATGTCGGGTGCCCTGGTGGTCGAGACCATGTTCGGCATCCAGGGCATGGGCAAGGCGATCTACGACGCCGTCATGCACAAGGACTTCAACGTCGCCATGATCGGCGTGCTGTTCGCCACCCTCATCACCCTGTTCGCCAACCTGGTGGCCGACCTGGCCTACGGCTGGCTGGATCCGAGGATCTCTCTCAAATGACCACCAGCACGCTTTCTTCGGGCCACGCCGCCCCGCGTTCCATCTGGGCCACGCGCTGGCAGGCGCTGCTGCACCACAAGCCCGCCGCGATCTCCCTGGTGGTGCTGGTGCTGCTGGCGGTGTTCTGCTTCAGCGCGCCGCTGTACGGTGCGCTGATGGGCATCGACCCCAACGCCTCCGACCTGTTCGAGCGCTACAGCGAACCCAGTGCCCGGTACTTGCTGGGCACCGACGAGATCGGCCGCGACGTGCTGCTGCGCCTCATGTACGGCGGCCAGATCTCGCTCGCGGTGGGCGTGCTGGCCACGCTGTTCGGCGCCGTGATCGGCGTGGCCATCGGTGTGCTGGCGGGCTTCGTCGGCGGGCGCACCGACGCCTTCCTGATGCGCGCGACCGACTGCATGATCGCCCTGCCGCTGGTGCCGCTGCTGGTGGTGATGGCCGCCATCGACCTGAGCAAGCTGGGCGTGCCGCACGACCTGGCGCAAAGCCCGATGGTGTCGTTCTGGCGCATCGTGATCATCATCTCGCTGGTCGACTGGACCACCATCGCCCGCGTCGTGCGAGCCGGCACGCTGACCGTGCGTGGCCAGGACTATGTGCTCTCCGCCCGCGTCAGCGGCGGCAGCGGCCTCTACAACATCCTCACGCACGTGCTGCCCAATGTGGCCACGCCCATCATCGTGGCCTCCACGCTGACGGTGAGCCGCGTGATCCTGCTGGAGTCCACGCTCAGCTTCCTCGGCGTCGGGGTCATGCCGCCCACCCCCACCTGGGGGAACATGCTCAACAACGCGCAGGAACTCGCCACCACGGCGCCCATGCTCGCCGTGTACCCCGGCCTGCTGATCTTCGTGACCGTGATCGCGTTCAACTTCCTGGGCGATGGCCTGCGCGTGGCCTTCGACCCGCGTGCCGACCGCTGAAGGCGGCAGCAACCCCGCACATGACACAAGGAGAAGCCTGATGGCATTGGTGGCTCACGCAGACAAGGCGCTGCTCAACCGTTACAGCCCGCACTCGAATTCCAACTCGCGCACGCAGTTCATCGGCGAGGACCGGCACCGCGTGTCGGGCCAGCCCGAGCCGGGTGTGCTCTTTCCCATCGCCTACCTGGTGGAGCAAGGGCCCCACACCACGTTGCGGCCCCACTTCCATGTGGCCGACCAGTTCCAGGTGTTCGTGACCGGCGAGGGCCGGATCGGCACCCGGCAGGCCGCCGCCGGCCTGGGGCATTTCGTGGGCCCGTACTCCGGCTACGGCCCCATCGTCGGGGGCGAGACCGGCCTGTCCTACATGACGCTGCGCAACGCCTACGACGGCGGCGCCCAGTGGCTGCCCGAGAACAGCGCCAGCCTGCGCGCCCAGGGCGTGGCGCGCCGCGAAGCGACCTTCGAGGAGCGCTCGCCCAGCCCGGCCGAGCTGGCCGCGCAAGAGGGAGTGCGCATGACCACGCTGATGGCGCAGATGCCGGACGGCATGGCCGCGTGGTCGTACACGCTGGGGCCGAATGCCTCGGTGCAAGGGCCGGCGCCGGCCCTGGGCGGCGGGCAGTTCTGGCTGGTGATGGAAGGCCACCTGCTGCACGCGCAGGAGGGCGCCATGCCCCGGCTGTCGCTCGTCTTCGTGGCGCCCGACGAGGCGGCTTACACCGCCCAGGCGGGCGACGGCGGCCTGCATGTGTTCGTGCTGCAGTTTCCCGCGCGTGCTGCCGCTGCGGGCGAGGCACCGTGAAGCTGGCGCTGCTGGACGACTACCTCGACGTGGCCCGCCAGCTCGTCGACTGGCGCGCGGTGGAAGACCGTTGCGAGATGGTGGTGATCCACCGCAAGCTGGCCGACGAAGACGAGCTGGTCTCGGTGCTCGCGGACGTGGACATCGTCTGCACCCTGCGCGAGCGCACCGCGTTTCCGGCGTCGGTGCTGGCGCGCCTGCCGAAGCTGAAGTACATCGCCGTGACCGGCATGCGCTACGACTGTGTGGACGTGGCCGCGGCCACCGCGCGCGGCATCGTGGTGTCGAACTCGGAAGTGACCCGGGGCGGCGGCGGTGTGTCCGAGCTCGCCTGGGGCCTGGTGATCGCCGCCGCGCGCCACCTGGCGCACGACGATGCCGTGATGCGCCGGGGCGGCTGGCAGACCCGCATGGGCACCACGCTGAAAGGCAAGACCCTGGGCATCCTGGGCCTGGGCCGCATCGGCGGCCGCATGGCGGCCTACGCTAAGGCGTTCGAGATGAACGTGATGGCCTGGAGCCCGCGCCTCACGCCCGAGCGCGCCGCGGTGGCGGGCGCGCAGTGCGTGCCGATGGACACCTTGCTGCGGCAGAGCGACGTGGTGAGCATCCACCTGCCGCTGGCCGAGGGCACGCGCCACCTGATCGGCTCGCGCGAGCTGGCGCTGATGAAGCCCGACGCGGTGCTGGTGAACACCGCGCGCGCGGCCATCGTGAACGAAGTCGCCTTGATCGAGGCGCTGCACAAGCGCGAGATCGGCGCGGCGGGGCTGGACGTGTTCGAGGTCGAGCCCTTGCCCGCAGACCATCCCTTGCGGCGGCTGGACAACACGGTGCTTTCGCCGCACATGGGCTATTTCACGCGCGAGATGCTGACCGTGTACTACGAGGACGCGGTGGAGGCGATCCTGGGCTTCCTCGACGGGCGGCCGATCCGGGTGGTCAACCGCGCGGCCTGACGGCGGCAGGGTTTCACGGACCGGTGTGCGGCGCGGCCGGGGCGACCGACGCGCCCTGGATGCCGTGCCGGTGCAGGGCGGCGGCCACGAACTCCGACGACTTCATGTCCTCCACGAAGCCGTGCAGGTAGCGCGCCGCGTCCGCGCCGCGGTCCTTGGGCAGGCCCATGGCCTGCTGGATCACCATGAAGCGGCCCGGCAACAGCCGCAAGCCCGGGTGGCGGTGCTGGTCCTGCTCCAGTTGCTGCTTGACGCCCGCCGCGACATCCAGCCCCTGGCGCACGAATTCGTCGACCACGGTGGGCGAGGTGGGCGCGCGAACGATCTCCGCGTGCCGGAGTTCGCGGGTGAGAAACAGGTCGTAGGCACTGCCCTTGCCCACGGTGACGCGCGTGCCCGGCCGGTCCACCTCGTCGTTGTGCTGCAGCGCCGAGTCGTTGCGCACCAGGTAGCTGCCTTCGATCAGCACGTAGGGCGCGGTGAACGCGATGCCTTCACCACGCAGCGGGTCGATTGCGAAGAAGCCGACATCGGCCGCGCCGTTGCGGACCGCCTCCACGGACTTGCCCGCGGCATCGAACACCACCAGCTCGATCTCGACCCCCAGCCGCTGCGCCAGGTGGCGCGCCAGATCCACCGAGACACCGCCCGGTTGCCCGGTGGCCGGGTCCTGGTTGGCGAGGATGGGGTTGCCCAGGTTGATGGAGGCGCGCAGACGGCCGGTGGGGGCGAAGGCCTGTTGCAGGGAGAGGGTTGCGGTCATGGCGGGTCGTGAACAAAGGTGGGTTGGAAAACAGGGACGAACCGGCGTTCATTCCCCGCGCATCTGGGCCCCGTCCTCCTGCTTCAGTCGCCGGAACCCGAGCACGCACAGCGTGGTCAGGCCGCCGATGGCGAAGAAGACGAACGAGAAGTCGATGGCCTGCAGCGTGGCCCCGGGTCCGGCGCGCAGCCGGCTGGCCAGCGCGAGCAAGGTGGAGCCGACGACCACGCCGAATGTCATCGACAGTTGGTGCACCATGGTAGCGGCCGTGGTGGCGTGGCTGGCCTGTTCGCGCGGGATGTCGCTGTAGCCCAGGCTGTTCAGGGCCACCATGGCCGTGGCGTTGCACAGGCCGCCCAGCAGCATCACGGCGAACATCACTTCCTGCGGCGTGCCCGCCGTGAACAGGCCGTAGCCCAGATAGCAGACGCTGGAGGCGAGCGTGGCGGCGATCAGCATGCTGCGAAAGCCGAAGCGGCGCAGCATCCACGACACCGTCGTCCGGCTGGAGAGCGAACCGATGGCGCCCGCGAAGGTCAGCAGGCCGGACTGCAGGGGCGACAGGCCGAAGCCGACCTGCATCAGCAGGGGCAGCAGGAACGGGGCGGCGCCGATGGCAATGCGCAGGGGCACGGCGCCCACGATGGCGGTGCGGTAGGTGAAGTGCCCGAAGACGCGCAGGTCGATCAGGGGATGGGGTGTGCGGGTGCTGTGCCAGCGGTAGGCACCCAGGGCGCCCAGGCCCGCACCGATGACGGCGGTGGTCTGGGCCGGCGAGAGCAGGCTCTTGCCGCCCAGTTCCAGCCCGGCGATCACCGCCGCCAGCCCGCCTGCCAGCAGGGCGAAGCCCAGCGCATCGAAGGGCACGCGGGGGTTGTGACGGGGGTGGGGCGTGTCTTCGGGCAGCATGCGCCACGCCAGGAACACGCCCAGCAAACCCAGGGGCAACTGCACGGCGAAGATCCAGCGCCAGGACACCAGTGTGACGATGGCCCCACCCACCAGCGGGCCTGCCAGGCGGGCGACCGTGCCCGGCACCGTGAACCACACCATCGCACGGATCATCTGCAGCGGCTCGACGTTGCGCAGCAGGATGAGGCGGCCCACGGGCACCATCATCGCGCCACCCATGCCCTGCAGCAGCCGGCAGACCACCAGCTCGGGCAGGTTGCGCGAGAAGCCGCAGAGCAGCGAGCCCAGCGTGAAGCAGGCGATGGCCAGGCAGAACAGGCGTTTGGGGCCCCAGCGTTCGGCGAGCCAGCCGCTGACCGGCAGAAACAGCGCCAGGCTGAGCAGGTAGCCCGTGATCGCCAGGTTCAGGTGCAGGACGGGAACGTCCAGCGAACGCGCCATGGAGGGCAGGGCGGTGGCCAGCACGGTCGAGTCCAGGTTCTGCAGGAACATCGGCCATGCCACCACCAGCGGGAGCCAGCGCGCCACGCTCATGGGGCGCTCACACGCGGCGGCGCGTCATTTCCGGCGCCATTCCTCGGCCCAGTTGGTGGGCTGGTCGAAGCGGGAGACGTCCATGCCGGAGAAGTCGTTGGGCGCGACCCACGCGGTGGCGTAGAAGTACATCGGCAGGATGGGCAGTTCATCGGCGGCAATGCGCTGGATCTTGGCCCAGGCGGCCTTCGCGGCCGCAGGTTGCAGCGCGGACTCGGCCTCGGCGACGGCCGCGTCCATCGCGGGGCTGGCGTAGCCGGAGAAGTTGTTGCCGGTCCATTCGTTCTTGTCGGTGGGGATGCCCTCGCTGCCCAGGAACAGCGCGGGCGAGGTCGACGGCGGGAACTGGATCGACGACAGGCTCATGCCGTTGAACTGGCGCTTGCGCATCTCTTCGCCATTGAACACCGCGATCGGCGCCTGCTTCACGGCCAGGTTGATGCAGATCGCCTTGAGCTGATTCTGCATGACCTGGGCGATCTGCAGGCGGGTCTGGTTGCCGGCCGTGGTGACGAGGTCGAACGCCATCTTCTGGCCGGCCTCGTTCACGCAGATGCCGTCGGGGCCGGGCTTCCAGCCCGCTTCGGCCATGAGCGCGCGGGCTCGGGCCAGGTCGTGGGTGTAGCGCGGCACATCGGGGCTGTGGTTCACGCTGGTCGGGACCACGATGCTGTGCGCCACCGGCTGCAGCTTCTCGAACAGGCGGGCGCTGATGGCTTCGCGATCGATCGCGTGGGCAATGGCCTTGCGCACCCGCACATCGGCCAGCAAGGGGTTCTTGAGCTGGAAGGCCACGCGTTCGAGGTTGTAGCCCGGGCCCACAGGGAAGCTGAAGCGGCCGGCGTTTTCCTTGCGCAGCGTGAGCATCTGCGTGAAGCTGATGCCGCCCGGGCTCACCGGCACCGCGTCGAGGTCGCCGGAGAGCAGGTTCTGCACCAGGGCGGTGGCGCTGCTGCGGTAACTCAGCACCACCTTCGGGATCTGCACCTTGTCGCGCCAGTGCTTGTTGGCCACCAGCGTCACCTGGGCGCCCAGCTGCATGGAGGACACGACGTAGGCGCCGTTCCACAGACCCGGGTTGGTGGAGTCGCGGTTGTACAGGCTCTGCTTGGCGTACTCGTCCGGCGTCTTGAACTTCTCGTAGATGGGGCCTTCCAGGTGCGCGGGCAGCACGTGGTCCCAGCTGTCGTAGCCCACGCCCACCTTGGGCAGGTGCAGCACGACGGTCTTGGCGTCGACGATGTCGACCTTGTTCGCGCGGGTCCAGGCGTTGTAGTTCGAGAAGCCGACGTTGCCGTCGTTGGCCATCTTCCAGGTGAAGGCGATGTCCTTGGCGCTGACCGGCGTGCCGTCGCCCCATTTGGCGTCTGGCCGCAGCTTGAGCGTGACCTGCATGCCTTTCTTGCCGCCGGGCAGGTCCACGATCTTGGCCATGCCGCTTTCCAGCGTGGGCTTGACCGTGCAGAGAATGCACACGCTCTGGCCCGAGGGGTCGAAGGCCGTGATGGGGCGCTGGATGAAGCCCATCAGGAACAGCTTGGTGTTGTTGACCTGGATGAGCGGGTGGGTGTTGGGCACGAACTGCAACTGGCCCACGACCAGCTGGCCGCTGTTCTGGGCCTGCGATGCCGCGGGCAGCAGCGCGAGCAGCGCCGCGGCGGCTGCCGTGGCCGCGAAGCGGCGCGAATCGGAAATCATGGTCATCTTGTCTCCTGCAAAAGTCTTGTATGGCTGTCCCCAGGGCGATTATGTTGTCGGCCCTGTCGCGGGGGCCTCAGGGCAAGCTGTATCAGTTATAGTTAAAAGGAATACGACAAGGCGAGACATGGACATCAAGCAGCTGCGGTATTTCGCGACCATTGCCCAGGTGGGCAGCTTCAGCCGCGCGGCCACGGTGCTGCGGGTGACGCAGCCCTCGCTGAGCAAGCAGATCAGCCTGCTGGAGGAGGCCCTTGGACGGCGCCTGTTCGTGAGGAATGGCCGCGGTGTCTCGCCGACGGAGGCGGGCCTGCGGCTGCAGCGGCACGCCCGCCGCATCCTCGACCAGCTCGCGGAAGCCGAAGCCGATGTGCGCGCCACCGGGGCGGGGCGTTTTGCGATCGGATTGCCCTACACCCTGGCCGCGACCATCGCCACCGAGCTGCTCTCCCGCCTGAGAAAGCTGGAACCCAGCGCCGATCTCGCCGTGATCCAGGGGCGGTCCACCTTCCTGGTGGACAGCCTGTGCACCGGTGCCATCGACGTGGCGATCACGTACACGCCGCCCGCCACGCCGCTGGTGGAGACCACGCCGCTGATCACCGAAGAGCTTTTCCTCATGGCCTCGCTGCGCAACGCCAAGGCGCTGGCCCGGAAAGGGCCTGTCACCCTGGCCGATCTGTGCGAGTTTCCGCTGATCGCACCCAGCCGCCCCAATGCGATCCGGGCCACGTTCGAAGAGGCCCTGCGGCGGGCCAGGAAGGTGCCCAAGGTCGCGATGGAAATCGACAACATCGAGACCATCATCGAGCTGGTGGCCAAGGGCGAGGGCTTTGCGGTGCTGTCCAACCTGTCGCGCAACCTCTCGCCGCACAAGCAGGACGTGGTGCCCTTGCCCATCGCGTCGCCCGGCCTGAAGAACGAGATCTGCATGGCGGTGTCCACGCGCGGCTCACTGTCGCAGGCCAACGGCCGGCTGGTCACGCTCACGGGTGAGATCGGGCGCGAGCTGCTGCTCGAAGCGGCCCACCGCCGTCAGGCCTGAGCCCCGCAACGGGGTTCCACCCATCGAACGGATGGGGAAGGTAGTCGCGGATTGAATAACTGATACAGCCTGCCGGGCGGTTTGCGGCGCGAGCGCCGTCAACATAATCCGCCCGCCGCACGGTCCGCGAGCCAGGCGCTCGGGCACCGGAGGTTTGTTCCATCCACCCGTTTTCGAGGAGACCTTCCCACATGAAAAAAACACTGATCGGCCTGGCCGCGCTGGGCGCGGTTGCGACCACAGGCGCCGCCTTCGCCCAATCCACCGTCACGCTGTCGGGCATCATCGACAACGGCCTGCAGAAGACCAGCTCGGGCCAGGCGCTGAAGATGACGCCCAGCCGCAGCGGCACCAGCAACTGGACGCTGAGCGGCTCCGAGGACCTCGGGGGTGGCCTGAAGGCCGTGTTCCAGGTCTCCACGTCCTTCAACAGCGACGACGGCACCACGGCCGCCAACGTGCTCGGCAACAACGGCATGTTCGTGGGCCTGAGCGGCGACTTCGGTACCGTTCGCGCCGGCCGTCCCGCGCACATCCTGTGGAGCAACGTGCTGTCGGCCAACGGCACCAAGGGCGTGTCGGGCTACGAGGCTTCCACCGCGCTCAACGTGCCGCAGAACTACGGCGTGTTCCAGGCCAACGCGGTGCAGTACCTGTCACCCTCGTGGGGTGGCTTGCGCGTGCAGCTGGAGTGGACACCGTCCGAATCTGACGCGGCGGCGGAGAACGACGGCTACGGCGTGGCGCTGCGCTACGACGCCGGCCCGGTGAGCGCTTCGTTCGTGAACTACCGCGCGCCCAAGGTGGGTGCGCCCAAGGGCGAGCCGGTCAACCAGCTTGGTGTGGCGTACGACTTCGGACCGGCCAAGGCCTTCTTCACGTACCGGGATCAGGCGGGTCTGGCGTCCACGCTGGACAACGCCTGGGTGGTGGGGGTCAACGTGCCGCTGGGCGCCGGCCTGGCCTATGCCCAGTACGGCGTGAGCGACCGCATCGGTGACGATGCCCGCCGCGTGAGCTTCGGCTACCGGTACTACCTGAGCAAGCGCACCACCTTCTACGTCAACGCCGGTCGTGCGAACGCCGCGGCCAATGTGGACGCCGCCGGCAAGTCGACCACCGGCTACGGCTTCGGCATGCAGCACAACTTCTGATGCCGGGGCCGGTCCCTCGAATCCAGGCGAGGGTTCACCACGTGGAGGAGATCGCGAAGGGCATCCGCTCTTACGAGTTCCGCCCCGTGGTGCCCGATGCCTTTCCGCCCACGGTGGCGGGTGCGCACATCGACCTGCACCTGATGCCCACGCTGACCCGCTCGTATTCGCTGTGCGGAAACCCCGGGGACGCCCAGGCGTACCGGGTGGCGGTGGCGCTGAATCCTCAGGGGGCGGGCGGTTCGAGGTACCTCTTTGAAGCGGTCGCGCCCGGCCGGTTGATCGAGATTTCGACGCCGGCCAACCACTTCAGCTTCCACCGCGAGGCGCCGTTTTCGGTCTTCGTGGCCGGCGGCATTGGCATCACGCCCCTGTGGTCCATGATCCAGGCGCTCAAGGGCCGATCGGCCCCGTGGGTCCTGCATTACGCCGCCCGCAGCAGGGCGCATGCGGCGTTTCACGGCGAGATCGAAAGCTTCGCCCGGGCGCACGGCGGAGCCATGGTTTTCTGTTCTGGCGACGATCCCGGGCGGCAACGGCTGGACCTCCCTCGCATCGTCGCCCAGGCGCCGCTGGGCGCGCATTTCTACTGCTGCGGCCCGAAGCGGATGATCGACGCCTTCGTGGCGGCGACGGCGAATCTGCCGCCCGAGCAGGTGCACATCGAGCACTTCGAAGGCGTGGGCGCTGCGGGTGGCGACAGGGCCTTCACCATCGAGCTGAGCCGTTCGGGTCGATGCCTGACGGTGCCGGCGGGGACGAGCATCCTGGACGCCGTCGAAGCGGCGGGCATCGAGGTCGCTTTCTCCTGCCGGGAAGGCATCTGCGGGGCGTGCGAAGTGAGGGTGCTCCGCGGTACGCCGGATCACCGGGATCTGGTGCTGTCTGCGAAAGAGCGGTCGAAAAATGAGAGCCTGATGATCTGCTGTTCGGGGTCCTTGTCCGACCGGCTGGTGCTGGATCTTTGATCGGGTAGAGTGGCAGACGTTTTTCCCGCAGGAGACGACCATGGCCACCGGCAAGAAGGCATCATCGGGCGCGATCCGCTCGGGCGTGGGCGGCTGGACCTATGAGCCCTGGCGCGACAACTTCTACCCCAAGGGCCTGGCGCACAGCAAGGAGCTGGCGTACGCCAGCACGCAGCTCACGGCCATCGAGGTCAACGGCACCTACTACAGCACCTTCAAGCCGCCCACCTTCGCCAAGTGGCGCGATGAGACGCCCGAGGGCTTCGTGTTCTCCCTGAAGGCCAACCGCTTCACCACCAACCGCCGCGTGCTGGCCGAAGCCGGCGAGTCCATCGAACGCTTCATCGGCAGCGGCCTGGGCGAACTCGGTCCCAAGCTCGGGCCGCTGGTGTGGCAGTTCGCGCCCACCAAGGTGTTCGATCCGGTGGATTTCGAGGCCTTCCTGAAGCTGCTGCCCAGCGAGGTGGATGGCCTGCCGCTGCGCCACGCACTGGACGTGCGGCACCAGAGCTTCCTGGACCCCGCCTACCTCGCGCTCGCGCGAAAGCACCGCTGCGCCACGGTGTTCACCGATTCGGACGACTACCCCTCGTTCGCCGATGTGACCGGCGACTTCGTCTACGCGCGCCTGATGCGAACCGACCCGAAGGTGAAGACGGGGTACGCGCCGAAGGCGCTGGACCGCTGGGCCGAGGCCGCGAAGACCTGGGCCGCGGGCGGTGAGCCGGCCGACGTGCCCCGCGTCGAAGGCGTGGGCAAGAAGGCCAAGGCCCGGGATGTGTTCATGTATTTCATCAGCGGCGCCAAGGAGCGCGCACCGGCCGCCGCGATGGCGCTGATCGAGCGCCTCTAGAGCCGCACCCAGCGCGCGTTCTGCCGGTGGCTGCTCAGCACGGCCTCGATGAAGGCCATGCCGTCCAGGCCGTCGAGCAGGCCGGGCATGTCCGCGCTGGTGTCACCGCGCCAGGCGCGGGCGAAATCCCGGTACAGCTCGGCGAAGGCCTCCAGATAGCCCTCGGGGTGGCCGGCCGGGACGCGGCCGGCGCCGGTGTGCGGTGCCATGCCCCGGCGCAATTGCTGCACCGGCCCGCCTTGCGGGGCGAAGCTCAGGAACTCGGGCTGCTCCTGGTCGAAGTGCAACGAGGCGCGTGTGCCGTAGACGCGCAGGCGCAGCGCGTTGCAGGCGCCGCTGGCGACCTGGCTGGCCCACAGCATGCCGCGCGCGCCGCCCTCGAAACGCAGCATGGCCTGCACGTGGTCGTCCAGCGCGCGGCCGGGCACGAAGCTCGTGAGTTCGGCCGACAGCTCCTGCACGCTCAGGCCGCTCACGCAGCGCGCCAGCTGGTAGGCGTGGGTGCCGATGTCGCCCAGCGCGCCGGCGGGGCCGGCGCGGTTCGGGTCGGCGCGCCATTCGGCCTGCTTGTTGCCTCTGCGTTCCACCGGCTCGCCCAGCCAGTCCTGCGCGTACTCCACCTGCACGATGCGCAGCTCGCCGAGTTCGCCGGCGGCCACGAGTTCGCGGGCCTGCCGCACCATGGGGTAGCCCGCGTAGGTGTGGGTGAGCAGGAACAGCAGGCCGCGCTCGCGCACCACCTGCGCGAGGGCTTTCGCCTCGGCCAGCGAGGTGGCGAGCGGCTTGTCGCAGATCACGTGGATGCCTTGCTCGGCGAAGGCGCGCGCCACCGGCACGTGCAGGTGGTTGGGCGTGACGATGGCAACGGCGTCGATGCCGTCCTCGCGCTGTGCCTCGGCCCGTGCCATGGCGGCGTAGTCGGCGTAGCTGCGCTCGGGCGCGATGTGCAGGTTCGCGGCGCTGGCGTGCGCGCGTTCGGGGGTGGACGAGAGCGCGCCGGCCACGAGCTCGAACTGGTCGTCGAGGCGCGCGGCGATGCGGTGGGCCGCGCCGATGAAGCTGCCGTCGCCGCCGCCCACCATGCCCAGGCGGATGCGCCGCGTCGCGCGCTCGCCGGTGCTCATGGCGTGCCCCGGTTCAGGCCCAGCAGGGCGGCCAGGGTGGCGGGGTCGCCCGCGCTTGCGGCGAAGTCGTCGAAGGCGCGGTCGGCCACGCGGATGAGGTGCTCGCGGATGAAGGCCGCGCCTTCGCGCGCGCCGTCTTCTGGGTGCTTGAGGCAGCACTCCCACTCCAGCACGGCCCAGCCGGCGTAGTCGTATTGCGCCATCTTGGAGAAGATGCCCTTGAAGTCCACCTGGCCGTCGCCGAGCGAGCGGAAGCGCCCGGCGCGGTCGATCCAGTTCGAGAAGCCGCCGTACACGCCCTGCTTGCCGTTGGGGCGGAACTCGGCGTCCTTCACGTGGAAGGCGCGGATGCGCTCGTGGTAGTGGTCGATGAAGGCCAGGTAGTCGAGCTGCTGCAGCACGAAGTGGCTGGGGTCGTAGAGGATGTTCGCGCGCGGGTGCTGGCCCACGGCGTCGAGGAAGCGTTCAAAGGTGATGCCGTCGTGCAGGTCTTCGCCGGGGTGCAGCTCGTAGCAGACGTCCACGCCGGCCGCGTCGAAGGCGTCGAGCACCGGGCGCCAGCGTTTCGCGAGTTCGGCGAAGGCGGCTTCCATCAGGCCGGGCGGTCGCTGTGGCCAGGGGTAGAGGTAGGGCCAGGCCAGCGCGCCCGAGAAGCTGGCATGGGCTTTCAGGCCCAGGCGCTGCGAGGCCTTCGCGGCCAGCAGCAGCTGCTCATGCGCCCAGGCCGTGCGTGCCGTGGGGTTGCCGCGCACATGGGGCGCGGCGAAGGCGTCGAACTGCAGGTCGTAGGCCGGGTGCACGCAAAGCAGCTGGCCCTGCAGGTGGGTGGAGAGTTCGGTGATCTGCAGGCCGTGCGCGGCGAGTCGGCCCTTCACCTCGTCGCAGTAGGTGTCGCTGGTGGCGGCGCGCTCGAGGTCGAAGATCGCCTCATCGCTGGTGGGGATCTGCACCCCTTTGTAGCCCAGCGAGGCGGCCCAGCCGGCCAGGCCGTCGAGCGTGTCGAACGGCGCGGCCGTGCCGATGAACTGGGCCAGGAAGATCCCGGGTCCCTGGATGGTTTTCATGGGATTCCTCCTGGCGCGGACTCAGAACGGCGAGTCGGGGAAGTAGAAGTCTTTGGCGTTCGCCTTCGTGATCAGCACCGAGGGCACGATGGTCGAGGCTGGCAGCTTCTCGCCCTTCTTGCGCGCCAGCGCGGTCATCTTGATGGCGTCGTAGAGGAACTTGGGCGAGTAGGACACGTTCGCCTGGATCAGCGGATTGGTGCCGTCCATCAGGGTCTTGACCATGGCTTTGGCACCGGCGCCACCGAAGACGATCTTGATGTCCTTGCGCTTGGCCTGCTCGATCGCGCGCAGCACGCCGAAGGCCATGTCGTCGTCGGCCGCCCACACGGCGTCGATCTCCTTGAAGCGGGTCAGGAAGTCCTGCATCACCTTGAAGGCGTCGTCGCGGTTCCAGTTGCCGTGCTTGGCGTCGAGCACCTTGATGCCGGGGTGGTTCTTCATCACCGCGTTGAAGGCGTCCATGCGCTCGTTGTCGATGGTGGTGGGGATGCCGCGCAGCGCGACGATGTTGCCCTTGCCGTTGAGCGCCTTGGCGAGGTACTCGGCCGGCACCTTGCCGAAGGCGGTGTTGTCGCCCGAGACGTAGGCGTCCTGCGCGCTGGTGTCGGTGAGGCCGCGGTCGACCACCGTCACGTAGACGCCCTTGGCCTTGACCTGCTGCACCGGTCGGGTGAGCGCGGCGGACTCGAAGGGCAGGATCACCAGCGAGTCGATCTTGGTCGCGGTGACCAGGTCCTGCAGCTGGTTGGCCTGTTCGGGTGCGCCGCTGGCGGTCTTGATCGTGACTTTGATGTTGGGGTCCTTCTCCAGCTCTTTCTTGGCTTCGTTGGCCCAGTACACCAGGCCGGCGGCGAAGCTGTGGGTGGCGGCCGGGATGGCCACGCCCAGGTTCACCTTGTTCTGGGCCTGTGCCAGCAGCGGGCTGGCCATGCCCAGCGCGGCCACGGCGGCCAGCGCGAGCAGACGGGAACGGTACTTCATGCTTGTCTCCTTGATGTGATGCTGACAGGGAAAGAAAGAAGGCTTGGGCGTGCCTTCAGGGACGCCGCCGCTGCATGAATGCGACGGCGATGATCACGAAGCCCTGCACCGCCGCGTTGAGGTACACGCTGATGATGCTGGTGAGGTTGAGGATGTTGCTGATGACCGAGAGCAGGATGGCGCCGATCACGGTGCCGCCGATGCTGCCGGCGCCGCCGCGCAGCGCGGTGCCGCCGACGATCACGGCGGCGATGGCTTCGAGTTCCCACAGCAGGCCGGTGGTGGGCGAGGCCGAGCCCAGGCGCGGCACATACAGCAGCGTGGCGATGCCCACGCACACGCCGAGCAAGGTGTAGGTGAGCACCTTGATGCGGTCCACGTCCACGGCGGCGTAGCGCGCCACCTGCTCGTTGGAGCCGATCGCCTGCACGTAGCGGCCATAGGCGGTGCGGTTGAGCAACAGGGCGCCGGCGAGCGCGACCAGCACGAAGATCCACACCGGGACGGGCACGCCCAGCAGGCTGCCGTAGTACACCGGGCCGTAGGCGTCGGCCAGCGCGTTGTCGAGCGCGAGCGCGCCGCCGTCGGCGAAGTAGGTGAGGTAGGCGCGGAAGATGCCCAGCGTGCCCAGGGTGACGATGAAGGGCTCGATGCGCCCGCGCGTGACGAGCAGGCCGTGCGCCAGGCCGAACAGCGCGCCCAGCAGCACGGCGGCGGCCATGCCGACCATCACCACCGCCACTGGCGGCCAGCCCAGCGGGGCAATCCTGTTCATGAGCAGGATCACCACGCCGGCGATCAGGGCGGCCATGGAGCCGACCGAGAGGTCGATGCCGCCCGAGATGATCACGAAGCACATGCCGACGGCGATGATGCCGATGAAGGCGGTGCGCGTGAGCACGTTCATGGCGTTGTCCACGGTGGCGAATTCGCGGTTGAGCAGCGTGCCAGCGATGCACAGCAGCACCAGGCCGAGCAGCGGGCCCAGCGTGGGCAGGCGCCAGGCGCGGCCGACGGCCTGGGCGGGGGCCGGGGAGGCCTCAGTGCGTTCCGGTGGCATGGGCGATGAGCTCCTGTTCGTTGAGGTCGGCGGCCGAGAGCGTGGCCTGCAGGCGGCCCGAGCGCATCACCGCGACGCGGTGGCACAGGCCGATGAGTTCCATGAGTTCGGACGAGATCACGACCACCGCGCGGCCGCTGGCGGCCAGGCGCTGGATGAGGGCGTAGATGTCGCGCTTGGCGCCGATGTCCACGCCGCGCGTGGGCTCGTCGAGCACCACCACGCGCGGGTCCGGGTGCAGCACCTTGGCCAGCGCGAGCTTCTGCTGGTTGCCGCCCGAGAGCGAACCGGCCGGCACGTCGAGCGAGCCGGTGCGGATGCCGAACTCGCGCACCGCCTGCGCCAGCGCGGCGACTTCGCTCGCGGGCTGCAGCCAGGGGCGGGCGTGGCGCTGCAGCGCCATCAGCGTGAGGTTTTCGCGCAGGCCGAAGCGCACGTGCAGGCCGCGGCCCTTGCGATCTTCGCTCAGGTAGGTGAGGCCGGCGTTGGCCGCCTCGCGCGGCGAGCGCGGCAGCAGCGCGCGCCCGGCCACCTGCACCGCCTGCGCGCGGCGCTCGCGCAGGCCCAGCAGGCCCTCGAAGAGCTCGGTGCGGCCCGCGCCCACCAGGCCGGCGAAGCCGAACACCTCGCCCGCGCGCACCTCGAAGCTCACGTCCTGCGCCCAGCCGGGCACGCTCAGGGCCCGCACCGAAAGCAGCACCGGCGCGTCGGCCGGCACCTCGGTGCGCGGCGGGTAGAGGTCGGCGAGTTCGCGGCCCACCATCAGGTTCGCCATCTGAGCGCGCGTGAGCGTGGCCGTGGCCTGCTGCGCCACCAGGCGGCCGTCGCGCATCACGATCACCTCTTCGGTGATGCGCTCCACCTCGTCGAGCTTGTGCGAGATGAAGACGACGGTCACGCCATCGGCCTGCAGGCGCGCCACCAGCTCGAACAGCCGGCCGGTCTCGCCCGGCGTGAGCGTGGCGGTGGGCTCGTCCATGATGAGCACGCGCGCATGGCGCGACAGTGCCTTGGCGATTTCCACCAGTTGGCGCTCGGCCACGATGAGGTCGCGCACGCGGGTGTCGGGGTGGACCTTGGCCAGGCCCACGTCGTCGAGCACGCGGCGCGCGGTGGCGCGCATGGCGCTGTCGTCGAGCCAGAAGCCGTGCCGCTTTTTCTCGTGGCCCAGGAAGATGTTCTGGGCCACCGTGAGGTCTTCGGCCAGGTTGAATTCCTGGTGGATCAGCACGATGCCTTCGGCCTCGGCCGCGCGCGGGCCGTCGAACCGCACGGCGCGGCCGTTCACCTGCAGCGCGCCTTCGCTGGGCTGCTCGTAGCCCGCGAGGATCTTCATGAGGGTGGACTTGCCCGCGCCGTTCTCGCCCAGCAGGCCGTAGACGCGGCCGGGCTCGAAGGCCAGGTCCACCCCGTGCAGCACCTGCACCGGGCCGAAGCGCTTGACGATGCCGCGCAGCTCGATGCGAACGCCGGCGCCCGCCATCACGCCTGCTCCATCTGCCGCAGGCTTTCCTGCATGGCCAGCACGCCGGCGCCGATGAGGCCGGCGCGCTCGCCCAGCGGCGTGTACTGGATCTCCAGGTGCCGCGTGGAGAGCGCGAGCGAGCGGTGGTACACGCTCTGGCGCACGGCGGCCAGGAACAGCGGCCCCACGCGCGTGACGCCGCCGCCGATGAACACGTGCGAGGGGTTGAAGAAGTTCACCACCGAGGCGAGCATCTGCCCCACCAGCGCGCCCGAGCGCTGCACCACCTGGTTGGCCGCCATGTCGCCCGCGCGGCTGGCCTCGGCCACGTCCTGCAGGCGCAGCGCGCCGCGCTCGGCCAGCCTGCGCGCCAGCAGGGGGCTCTGACCGGCCTGGGCCGCCTCGGTGGCCATGCGCGCGATCGCGGGCCCGGCGGCCAGCGTCTCCACGCAGCCCAGGTTGCCGCAGTGGCAGCGCGGGCCGTCGGGCACCACGCAGATGTGGCCCACGTCGCCGGCCGAACCATTGGCGCCGCGGTAGACCTGGCCCTGGCAGACGATGCCGCAGCCCACGCCGGTGCCCACCTTCACCACCAGGAAGTTGGGCAGGCTGCGCTGCATGCGCCAGAGCTCGCCCAGGGCCATCACGTTGACGTCGTTGTCCACGAAGACGGGCGCGCTGAAGTCAGCGGCCAGGTCGTCGCGGATGGAGTAGCCGTCCCACAGCGGCATGAGCGGCGGGCTCACCAGCTGGCCGCTGTCGAAGTCCACCGGGCCGGGCAGGCCGATGCCGATGCCGATCACCTGGCGCGGCGCCACGCCGCAGCGCGCCAGCAGCTCGTGCATGAGCACGCGGATGCGCGAGAGCACCGGGCCGGGGCCGTCGTGCACGTCGGCCGGTTCGCTGTGGTGGGCCATCACGGTCAGGTCGGGGCTGAGGATGCCGACCTCCAGGCCGGTGGCGCCCACGGCCACGCCGATGAGCACGCCCAGGCTGCGGCTCAGGCGCAGGGTGTCGGCGCGGCGCCCGCCGGTGGGCACCTGCTCGCCGGTCTGCTCCAGCAGGCCCTGTTCGAGCAGCTCGGCCACCGCGGCGTTGGCGCGGGTCTTGGAAAACGAGGCCGCAGCGGCCAGGGCGTCGCGCGAGATGCCGCTGGCCCAGAACACGTGGTCCAGCACGGTGCGCTCACCGGTTTTCAGGCCTTTCCAGTTCAAGATGCTTGTCTCCGTTGGTGTGCCGTCGTCGGGCGCGGCACTGGAGACGCATGCTATGCGGTCGAATTCGACCCGACAAGATCAAACTTAGACCTGAATCGGGTCAATTTGCCGAACCGCGCCACGGGTACTGCCACTTACAGGCTTTTCGGCGCGTTCTTCAACGCCTCGGAACATGACCCGCACAACACCAAATGACCATCCCGTCCCGTCCTTCGGCTCCCGTCTTTCACGCTTATGGCAACCTGAATCCAAACGACCTGGCGACCCGATTCGATCGCATGTGCGAGCAGCACCGGCTGCCCGAAGACTGGCTTGCGCTCAAGAGGGAGGTTGGACTCCTGCTTCTGGGGCAGCAACCGGATTTCACTTTGCTGCAGGAGCTCCAGCGCCAATATCAAATGGAGCCCCGCAACCTTCGCGGATACTTCAAAGGGGATGCCGGCCTGATCCGGCGACTCCTGGATGCACTGGACGAGCTGGACCTGGAGTTGGAGGACTTGCATGGCCCACATGACCACAGGCGCCTGCAGCAGGAGGTGGATGAGGTGCTGGCGATGCTCAGGGGGCGGCCGGATCATTTTCACACCTGGGGTGATGCGCTGGCGATCGCGTTTTCCAACCTGCTGGGCTACATCGCGGGCGCGGCCGCACAAACCGCCATCGAGCATGCGTTCTGCGACGACGGTGGTGAGCTGCCCTACGGAAAGCGCGTGGCCGCGGAGCTGGCCAATCGGACGGTGCAACACCTGGTGCGGTTTGGTCTGCGGGACGCGGTCGTGCCTGCCATCAAGCAGTGCCTGGGTCTGAAAACGCTCAGAGCGCCCGACCTGCTCCATCAGTGGATCTTGATGGTGGCCCTCGTGGTGTGTGCGTTCGACCAACTGGGCCTGGTGTTGTCCAGCCAGTTGCCCTCCGTCCGCAAGAGCGGGCTCCGCCAACTCCCCGACGTTTGGGACACCAGTCTTCAGAGCGGGCTGTTCTCCGCCACCGATCTTCTGGCCTGGCTGACGATCGGTTATCTCACCCAGGGGCTGTTCAAGAGCTGGTACCAGCACGATCCGATGCCCTTTGTCAGCTTGCACACCAAGGCCATCACGCACGGTGCCCAGGTCGTTGGTGAGGGCCTGCTGTTGCCCGCCTGGAAGAACGGCCGACCTGGCCTGTCGCCCAACCATCTGTGCCAACCCGGCACGGAGCCGGTGGAATTCCACAGCTTTGTCGTGCTGTTTGATGGCATCGAGGTCGGTACCTTCTGGCTGATGATCTGGATTCTGGGCCTCATGGATCGGCATGAGGTGGCCCCACTGACCGGGGTGGTGGAGCCCTCCGTGAGCAACAGGCTGGTGTCGATACGGCTGAATGGAAGCGAGCGGCAGCGCTCTGTGCAACAGGCGGGCCGGTATTCCCAGTGCTCAGGGCGCCGTTCGCTTGAACTGCCCTCTGTGCCGCTGGATGTCTCCCTCCACGTCAACGGTCAGCCGGTGTCGGGAAACGAAGGCGAGGGCGAAAACCTCGACGATGACGAAAGCGATCAGCCTAACCTCATGGTGGTCCCCGTCTTGAAGATTCGCGCTACCCCCTTCGCGGTGGAACAAGGGCCGCTGTCTTCCGTTTAAGCCCCGACCGCCCGCAACACCTCTTCGGCCGTGCCCGGCGCGTTCATCGCCCCGGGCCGCCCGCCCGCCTGGGCCACCGCGTCGCGCAGCGCCTCGAACACGCTGATCGCCAGCATGAAGGGCGGCTCGCCCACGGCCTTGCTGCCGTGCACGTTGTCCTCGCGGTTGGCCTCGGGCCAGAGTTCGACCTTGAAGTGCTCGGGGATGTCGCCGGTGGCCGGGATCTTGTAGGTGCTGGGCGCGTGGGTCGCCAGGTAGCCCTTGTCGTTCCACACCAGCTGCTCGGTGGTGAGCCAGCCCATGCCCTGCACGAAGCCGCCCTCGATCTGGCCGATGTCGATCGCCGGGTTGATGCTGTGGCCGACGTCGTGGAGGATGTCCACCTTGAGCACGCGGCTCTCGCCGGTGAGCGTGTCGATGGCCACCTCGGTGACCGCCGCGCCGTAGGCGAAGTAGTAGAACGGCCGGCCGGTGAGGGTGGTCTTGTCGTAGTGGATCTTGGGCGTTCGGTAGAAGCCGTCGCTCCAGAGCTGGATGCGGTTGGCATAGGCCGCGTGCACCACGTCCTCGAACGAGCGCGTGGTCGTCGGCGTGATCACCTGGCCGCTCTCGAAGCGCACCGCGCCCGCGCCGCAGCCGTCCAGCCCGGCGACGAAGGCCGCGAGGTTGTCGCGCACGTGGCGCGCAGCGAATTGCGCGGCGCGGCCGTTGAGGTCGGTGCCGCTGGAGGCGGCGGTGGCGCTGGCGTTGGGCACCTTGCTGGTGTCCGAGGCGGTGGAGAGCACGCGCTCGAAGGGCACGCCCAGCTCGTCGGCCACGATGGCGGCCACCTTGGTGTTGAGGCCCTGGCCCATCTCGGTGCCGCCGTGGTTCACCTGCACGCTGCCGTCCGTGTACACGTGTACCAGCGCGCCGGCCTGGTTGAACAGGGTGGCGGTGAAGCTGATGCCGAATTTCACCGGCGTGAGCGAGATGCCTTTTTTGATGACCGGGCTGTTCGCGTTCCAGGCCGCGATCTGCCCGCGCCGCTCGCGGTACCGACTGGTCTGCGCCAGCGTGGTCATGAGCGGTTCGAGGATGTTGTCCTCCACCGCCATCTGGTAGTGCGTGACGTTGCGGCTGTCGATGCCGTAGAGGTTGCGCAGGCGCACGTCCAGCGGGTCCATGCCGAGTGCCTGGGCGATGTCGCTCAGGATGCGCTCGATCACGATCACGCCCTGCGGGCCGCCGAAGCCGCGGAAGGCGGTGTGGCTCTGGGTGTTGGTCTTGCAGCGGTAGCTGGAGATCGTCACGTCTTCCAGGAAGTAGGCGTTGTCGGCGTGGAAGATCGCGCGGTCGGCCACCGGGCCGGAGAGGTCGGCGCTGAAGCCGCAGTTGGCCAGCATCTCCAGGTCGAGCCCGCTGAGGAGACCAGTGTCGTCGAAGCCCACGCGGTAGTGGTAGGCGAAGGGGTGGCGCTTGCCGGTGATCATGAAGTCGTCGTCGCGGTCCAGCCGCAGCTTGACCGGGCGCTGCAGCTTGCGCGAGGCCACGGCGGCCCAGACCGCCAGGTGGCCGGCCTGCGTTTCCTTGCCGCCGAAGCCACCGCCCATGCGCCGGCATTCCACCGTCACCGCGTGGTTGTCGATGCCCAGGGCGTGCGACACCCAGTGCTGCACTTCGCCCGGGTGCTGGGTGCTGGAGTAGACCCACCACTGGTTCTGCTCCAGCGGCAGCACGTAGGCGATCTGGCCTTCCAGGTAGAAGTGTTCCTGGCCACCGACCTCGAAGGTGCCTTCCAGCTGGTGGGGTGCGCGCGCCAGGGCCGCCGCCGCGTCGCCGCGCTTCACGTGCACCGGGGGCAGCACATAGCTGGCCTGGGCGTGGGCCTGGTGCACCGAGAGGACGGCGGGCAGGGGTTCGATGTCGAGTTTGACGAGGCGCGCGGCGCGGCGCGCGGTCATCACGTCGTCGGCCACGACCACGGCCACCACCTGGCCGGTGAACTGCACCGTCTCGCTGGCGAACACGGGTTCGTCGTGCGCGAAGGCGGCCAGCGTGGGGTCGCCAGGGATGTCGGCGGCGCCGAACACGCCGCGCACGCCGGGCACGGCCAGGGCGGCCGAGGCGTCCACGCCGCGCAGCTTGCCGTGCGGCACGGGGGAGCAGACCGGGGCGGCGTGCAGTGTGCCGCGCACCTCGGGGATGTCGTCGATGTAGGTGGCGCCGCCGGCCACCTGGGCGCGCGCGCTTTCATGGAAGCGCGAGACGCCGGCGGCGCGCGGGCCGGCCTTGGCCGTGGCGAGCAGCTGGAGTTGGTCGGGAGCGTTCATGCCAGTGCCTCCAGCGTTGCCGCGTTGAGGGTTTCCAGGTTGATGTGCTGCAGGCCCTGGCTTTCGAGCCAGAAGCGCTGCAGCAGGTTGCCCAGCACGGCCTGCCGGTAGGCGGCGCTGGCGCGCATGTCGGAGATGGGCTGGAACTCGGCGCGCAGCGCGGCCACGCCGGCTTTCACCGTCTCGGCCGTCCAGGGCCGGCCGCGCAGGGCGGCCTCGGTCTGGCGCGCGCGCGCCGGTGTGGCGGCCACGCCGCCGGCGCCGATGGACACCTGCGCCACCACGCCGTCGGTCACGGTCATCTGGATCGCCAGGCAGACGGCGGAGATGTCGTCGTCGAAGCGCTTGCTGATCTTGTAGGCCTTGAAGGTCTCCCCGGCCGTGGGGCGGGGCACCTTGATCCAGGCCAGCAGTTCGTCGGGCCGCATCACGTTGGTGCGGTAGCCGGTGTAGAGGTCTTCCAGCCGCAGCTCGCGGTGGGCGACGGCGCCGCGCTTCGCGTCCCAGCGCATCAGCACCACGCTGGCGCCCAGGCCGATCAGCAGGGGCATGGAGTCGCCGATGGGCGAGCCGTTGGCCACGTTGCCGCCCAGGGTGCCGGAGTTGCGCACCGGCAGGCCGGCGAAGCGCTGGGCGAAGGTCTGGAGCTGGGGGCGGTCTTTCACCAGGGCGGCGTAGGCCTCGGTCAGGGTGACGGCGGCGCCGATGGCGATGTGGTGGGGGTAGTCTTCCACCCGGCGCAGCTCGCGCACGGCGGTCACGTCCAGCACCTGATCGAAGCGCTTGTGCATCTTGGTGACCCACAGGCCGACGTCGGTGCAGCCGGCGACCACCTGGGCCCGGGGGTGGGCGGCGCGCTGCCGCAGCAGCTCGGCCAGCCGGGTCGGGCGCAGGTAGGTGGTGCCGTCCTCCTTGTTCTTCCTGAGTGCCTGGAGCGCCGCCACGGTGGCGGCCTCGTTGACGCCGCAGCCCTCGGGCAGGGGGAGGTCACCCATCTGCTGCGCGGCGTCCAGAATGGGGCGGTAGCCGGTGCAGCGGCACAGGTTGCCGGAGAGGTCGGCCTGCGCCTGGGCGCGGTCGATGCCTTGACCGCCATCCGTGTTCTGGTACATGCCGAAGAGGCTCATGACAAAACCTGGGGTGCAGAAACCGCACTGGCTGCCGTGGCACTGCACCATGGCTTCCTGGGCCGGGTGCAGCTCGCCGCTCTCGTTGGCCAGGTCTTCCACGGTCCAGACCGCCAGGCCGTCGACCGAGTGCGCCAGCCGGATGCAGCTGTTGATGGCCTTGTATTCCAGCCGGCCGTCCATCGCCTCGCCCAGCACCACGGTGCAGGCGCCGCAGTCGCCTTCGCCGCAGCCCTCCTTGGTGCCGGTGCAGTGCAGGTCTTCGCGCAGCACTTCCAGCAGGGTGCGGTCGGGGGCCACGTGGCGCAGCGTCACGGGCTGGCCGCGGCGCAGGATGGTCAGGGTTTGTGCGGATATTTCGGTGCTCATGCGTGCCAGCATAGCGCTGCCCCCTTGGCACAACATATGCTCGGACATATGTCCAAAATGCCCAAAACACCATTCAGTCGCATATGACAAGGGTATGAAATACATGTCCATGTTCGACAAGATTGACCTGCACCTGATCCGCGTGCTGCACACCGTGCTCACCGAGCGCAGTGTCTCGCGCGCGGCGATCCGCCTGGGCATGTACCAGCCGGCGGTCAGTGCGGCGCTCAAGCGCCTGCGCGAAATGGCCGGCGATCCCCTTCTGGTGCGCTCGGGTTCGGGCATGGTGCCCACGGAGGCCGGCCTGCGCATGATCGAGCCGGCGGCCGACATCCTGCGCAGCGCCGAGGTGCTGTTCTCCGACGCCCGCAGCTTCGACCCCGCCACCGCGCGCCACCGTTTCAGCCTGGCCGCCAGCGACTACATGGACCCGCAGTTCCTGCCGCAGCTGGTGTCCCAGATCAAGAGCCAGGCACCGAACAGCCTGATCGACATCCACCCGCTGTCGCGCGACTCCGACTACCGCAACCACCTGGCCCAGGGCGACGTGGACGTGGTGATCGGCAACTGGTCACAGCCGCCCGACGACCTGCACCTGGGCCGCCTGTTCGGCGACGAGGTGGTCTGCCTGGTCTCCAGCCAGCACCCGGCGGTGCGCCGGGGCTGGGACGTGGACGCCTGGCTGGGCGCCGAGCACATCGCGCCCACGCCCACCCACCCCC